>JABXGX010000067.1 GCA_016550405.1 archaeon
CCCAACCTCATTTAAGGGGGCGGCGATCGAATATTCTATCTTCTGACCACATCGTACACGGGTCCCAACGATAGCTCGCTAACTACGCCTCGCGGATGGTGAATAATTAATTCCCCTGCCAGCCTTTTTTTGTCTCTCAAACGATTCTTCAGTATGGTAAGGACATAAATTGAAAGGGGGTGTTCCTTACAGATAGGGCAGGCTAGAGTATTAAGCAACCAGGGTTTCATGACAGCAACCTCAAAACGACAGTCATTCTTCTTAATCCATTCCTAGTAAAAGTAGCTCTTTGTGTGTTCAACCGCTTCGGGGTTATTAAGGAATTTTCTCGATGAAAGGCTTCATCCGATTTTTGAACCAGAATTGAATGGTTTGCGGGACAGTTTTAAATGAAGCAAATTTGGTTTCAAGCTCTGTATTGATAATTGTTACAACCTCAGCGGGTATCCTATGATTTAGTTGGAAATTCCAATTGGTTGTTTGCTGAACGCCTTTAGTGAAATAAGAGAAGCCGCGTTGGGAAAGGCAATTAATGGCTGACCAAGCTTGGAGTCGGTTCCAGGCTGGAAATCCCACGCCTCCCAAGCTTTTCACTACCCCATCACCTCTCGAGTCTTCAGAGATCAAAAACGAGGGTCTTGCATAACTGAGAAAATAGATGTGGGCATGAACTCGAAATCCAACATGGATATCCATCGTATCATAAACCTGAATTTTCTTCAAGTCATAGGAAGCGTCGAAAGTTTCACAACCAAGTTTCGTTACAAACCTGTATAACTGCTGGTTTAGTTGAGTGAGGTGTTCTTCACCCTTTTCCCCCAGTTGAATTCCGTGATGAAATGAAACTAATATTGTCGCCGCGGGAAATGTGACTCTTAAGGACTTCAAAATCGAAGCAGCAAGCTTGTAATGAAACGGAGTCGCTGGTGTTGTAAATAAAATCCGGTTGATTTGTTTTGGTTGGACATGCTGCTGGGGGAACTCATTAATTGCATACCAAGCGGGGCAGCCATTCATCGAAATATCTTGAATACCATTAAGTTGTAACACCCGAACAGAATGAATATCACGGACCCCAATTGCAAACCCAGACCTGTTTATCTTTTGAAGGAACTCCTTACTTTGTGGACTAAGTCGTACTTGTCTTGCGAGATAGAATTCACCGGGATAATATTTGGCACCAATACCGAGAAAGACGACGGGAATGTCATGTCTGAGAATATCAGGATGGACAGGGTATACATCCGGATAGATGTTAGATCGAATTCCAGGGCCACCCGTTATGATAACGGCGTCCAGGTGTTTCAGTTGTTCTGCTGTGATTTGGTCATACAAGGGTGTCGCAATATGTCCCACCTGGATGTGGGATTTGGGTTTTAGTGTCGCCACGAGATTCTTAGCCCGTTCTAATATCAAGTAATCTCCAATGTTTGAGTTATGACGGGAAAGAATCAGGTACATTTCAAGAACCTCATTTCAAGGAGTCGGTATTAAGTTATTCTTTATTCGAGGAGTAGACTCATCTCGATCTCCACGAGTTTATTGTTAAGACCGCTCTAGTTTCAGATCTGTTAAAGCGGGGTATCATCTGGAGGAGGAGGGAATTGGTTAAATGATACTAAGATAAAGGCTTTAGCCACACCGATTGATTATGGACAACAGATACAAGCCCAGGTGCTTATTTCGCGAATGAGCCAATTGATATTGTGGAGTTAACTTGGTTATGGTAAAAGTATTAGCGGTAATCCCTGCACGAGGTGGCTCCAAGGGGATTCCCCGTAAGAATCTTCGATTATTGGCAGGAAAACCCCTCATCGCCCATATCATTGCCACTGCAAAGGCTTCCCAACAAATCGATGATATCCTCGTCACAACCGAAGATGAAGAAATCGCCCAAGTCGCTAAGAATTATGGAGCTCAGATTGTGAATCGCCCCGAAGAATTATCGGGTGATGAAGTGCCCCTGGATCCCGTTATTCATCATGCGGTCACCTATTTGGAAGATAAGGAACACAAACAATACGATTATGTTGTGACACTTCAACCCACATCACCTCTCGTTTCTAAGGAAACCATTGATACTGCAATAAAGGATTTGATTACAAGTAATGCAGACACCCTCATCGCGGTAGTTGATGAAACTCACTTATACTGGGTGAAAAAAGGAGATCAATATTCTCTGCTCCAAGAAAAACGAGTAAACCGACAGTTACTAGATCCCATGTTCAAGGAGACAGGGGCAATTCTAGCGACGAAGCGAAAATTTGTCACAGCTGATTCACGTTTCGGTAAACACATCAAGCTTTTCGAAATGCCGAGAGAAGAAAGCATAGACATAGACAGTTACCGTGACTGGTGGATTGCCGAAAAACTCCTCAACCAAAAACGAATAGTATTTCGGGTTGATGGGGACCGCACAATTGGGTTGGGACACATCTACCGGACACTCACCTTAGCTCATCAAATTCTCGACCATCAAGTCATCTTCTTAATCGATCAACGACGCCAAATGGGTCTAGAAAAAGTCGCATCCTATCATTATGAAATCGAAACATTCGCATCTGAAACAAAGATGTGGAGTATTTTGCGCACGCTTCAACCAGATATCGTAATCAACGATATTCTTGATACCACAAAAGCGTACATTACTCGTCTTCGTAAGGAGACCCCGGCGTTTATTGTTAATTTTGAGGATCTTGGTGAAGGCGCCCAAAACGCGGACCTGACGATTAACGCCTTATACCTTCATCCGCACCCTCCAAAGAAGCAAGTATTTGGCTACGAGTATGTTGTGCTCCGGGATGAATTCGTACTTTCGCCTTTCAAACAAATTACTAAAGATGTAAAACAAATTCTAATAACGTTTGGTGGAACCGATGAACAAGATCTGACCCGAAGAACGTTGGAAGCATTAAACAAATTAAAATTGGATGCTGAAATCCGGGTCGTGCTAGGCTTTGGATATAAGCGAACTAAGGCGCTTCAAGCAACCTTGACAACACTCGCAAAGAACGGAACACCAGTCAAAGTGTTAAAAGACATTAAAACCATGGCCCAACAAATCTTAGACGCAGACCTTGTCATCACCTCCAATGGACGCACTGTCTATGAAATTACGGCCATAGGCACACCTTGTATCAGTATCTCACAGAATAAACGTGAAGCAAAACACCTTTTCACTAAGATTTGCGATGGCGTTCATGATCTGGGACTTGCCAGCCAACTAACCCAACAAGACCTCATCGATGCTATCGACAGCCTTGTCCGAGATTTTGATAAACGTAAGCACATGAATAAAATAATGCACCAGTTTAATCTTCGAAAAGGCACCCAGAACACACTCAAGCTGATCTGGGACTCTTACGAAGAAAATGAGAGAATTGAATCATAAGAACACGCAGAGGGCGAACTGATGGAAAAAGAAATACAAGTTGGAGATTTTGTTATCGCACAGGGACGCAGGCCATTCATCGTTGCAGAAGCGGGAGTAAATCATGAAAATGACATGGAAACGGCAAAGCAGATGATTCGCGAAGCGAAAGCCAGTGGTGCGGATGCCATTAAATTCCAAACCTACAAAGCTGAAAAAATCGCGGCGCGGGAATCACCCGCTTACTGGGATACGGGAAAGACACAGCGTGAATTCTTCCAGCGATTCGACCAATTTGGAGAAGACGAATTTCGAGAACTCGCGCACCATGCTAAAGATCACAACATCCTCTTCATGTCCACACCCTTCGACGAGGAAGCCGTCGAGTTTCTCAACGAATTAATGCCCCTGTTCAAGATCTCCTCTTCCGATATTACCAATCTACCCTTCATAAAGAAAATCAGTCAATGCCGGAAACCGATCTTTCTCTCGGTTGGCGCATCCACCATTGATGAAATCCGCCAAGCCGTAGATACCATTCTCGCCGAAGAAAAGAATCCTATTGTTTTATTACATTGCGTTCTTAGTTATCCCACTCCATACTCCGCGGCTAATCTCCGATCTATCCCGTATTTACAGCAGACATTCCCCACGCATTTGATCGGGTATTCAGATCATACACTTCCGGACCCTGATCTTACTGTGCTTTTAACCGCCGCTATTCTGGGCGCGGTTGTCCTTGAAAAACACTTTACCCTGGACAAAACGCTCCCCAACAATGACCACTACCATGCAATGGACCCGACAGATTTAGCGAAGTTCAATGAAAAACTGGATTTCGTCCTTCCATTGATGGGCACATACGACAAACCCGTCCTTGAGGTAGAAAAGCTTGCTCGACAGTTTGCACGCCGCAGCCTTGTAACCGCCCACGCCATTAAGAGGGGAACACCAATTACCCGAGACCTGCTGACCGCCAAACGTCCTGCCACAGGAATTAGCCCAAGTGAACTCGACAAGGTTGTAGGCAAAAAGGCAAAACGCGACCTGGAAGAAGACCACATTCTGACCTGGGACGATATTCACTAAGAAAACCTTTTGTGGAGCCGACAGGTCTGACTAAAAAGAAATGAGGCGTTTCTATGCGCATTCTCTTAATTAATCCCGCAATTCGTTTGAGTGAACCACCAAGACATATCCCCTTTGGATTGGCGACGATTGCCAGCGTATTACGCGACGAGGGGCATTCAATTGATGTCCTCGATCTGAACGCGCTTCGCCCCTCTGATGCCGAAATTGAAAAGAAGGTTGCGTTGAATGACCGCTACGATATGATTGCCACTGGCGGCTTAATCACTCTGTATAGTCGCCTTAAATGGTTAGTTCCCAAACTGCGCCACCATAACCCTACAACCCCCATCGTGCTTGGGGGTGGTGTCGTCTCTACGCACCCAGATTTACTTTTGTCAAAAACCCCTGCCGATATTGCCGTCATTGGAGAAGGGGAGAGGACCATGAGTGATCTCACCAACACCTTAGAGCGGGGGAACGCCCTAGAATCAGTCAAAGGCATCGCGTATAAAACTAACAAGAGACACATCAAAACCACTCCACCACGACCTCTAATCGCAAATTTAGATGACATTCCCTTCCCCGCCTATGATCTCTTCCCCATGGACATCTACCTCCACAATGTGGGCCATGCCACGTCAGTGCTCAAATCCACCGAAATGAGCCTAATCACCTGTCGAGGATGTCCTTACTCCTGTCATTTCTGTTACGGAATATTTGGCAGAGTGCGAAATCGATCCATTGACAATGTCGTCGCAGAAATCCAATTCCTGGAAGAGCAATACAGTCCCGAAACCTACCTAATCTTAGACGAAATCTTTACGACGAGCCAAAAACGGGTTAAGGAATTTTATCAAAAAACTAGGGCAGAAGGTCTTGACCTCATCTTTTCCTGTTATGGACGCGTCAATATCATGAACAGCGACATTCTCAAGACGCTGAAAAAATCAGGATGCTACTCCGTAGGCTATGGCATTGAATCCGGCTCACAGACAATCCTCGATAACATGAACAAGCGAGTAACCGTCGACCAAGCGAAACACGCCATCCGGCTGACCCGCAAACACCGCATGATGCCCCGCGCCACTTTCATGATCGGCTACCCGGGCGAGACCGAAGAGACCCTTAATGAAACCGTTGCATTCTGCCAAGAACTCAACCTCAGCGCCGAATTCTTCATCACCACCGCCTACCCAGGAACCCAACTTTACAAAGATTATGAAGAGGCCATCCTCACCCAATACGGCTCCCTAGATGCGTACTTCTCCGTTCTCGGCGATGCCGATCACCTCACATTCAATTTCACCGAGTTCTCCGATGAAAAACTCCTCGAACTGAAAACCGAAATCGAGCACACCCTCAAGAAAACCCGGCGATTCGAAACGATGTACAACAACATCCGAATCTATGGACCCATCCTCTACGCGAGAAAATACCTCCGAAAAATCCGAGCCTCCAGCTAACCCCACCTTTCTACCGTTTCATCAGCTGATACCGACCGCGCCCCACCCGCACAAAATTCCCTTGGGCGACCAGTTTCGCCATCCGATCCGCCAAATACTGCGAATACCGATTCACCACCAGCCCCTTCAACACCGAATCCGCCTTCAATTCGTCCAAGGAGACCACACCCGCCTTTTCCTCAGCCAACGTAATAATCCGGCTCCGAATCACCGACGCACTGTGCAGCTTCGCCGCAAACCCCGCATCTAACAACTGCTCCGACCGCTCCACCTCTCGCCGATGCCCCCGCAGCCAGTCCGCAAACTCCATCGCCCCC
>JABXGX010000068.1 GCA_016550405.1 archaeon
GTTATTGACTGGGAAGAGTTCAAAGATATACAACTAGCCTATTTCAAAGCCTCCGTAGTGGATATCGAAGCCATCACAGATCACGCCATCATGGCAATAATTTATGAAACAGCAGTGAAATACGGAGTCAAATATATTCTAACGGGGAGTAATTATGCTACAGAAGGGATTATGCCGAGAAGCTGGGTGTGGATTAAAAACGATTTAACAAATCTTAAGGATATTCATAAGAAGTTTGGTACGAAAAAACTCAAAACATTTCCCACACTAGGATTTCTAAAGACAGTATACTTTAAGAAAATTAGAGGTTTTCAAAGCATTCCTATTTTGAACTATTTAGATTACGATCGAGAAAAAGCGAAGCAAATCCTAATCGACGAATTTGGTTGGGAAGACTACGGAGGAAAGCACCACGAATCACTATTCACGAAGTTCTATCAAGCTTACATTCTACCTCAGAAATTTGACATCGATAAACGCAAGGCCCATCTCTCCACTTATATCATGTCAGACCAAATTACCCGTGAAGAAGCATTAAGGGAGTTAGAAAAACCTCTGTACGACGAGAAAGAGCTCAAACGTGACAAAGAATATGTTCTCAAAAAGTTTGGGTGGACAGAAGAGGATTTTGAAGTGATTATGAAACTGCCCATTAAACGCCATGATGATTACAAAACTGATCTTTGGCAGAGAAAATTACTTGGATCAGGTTAATCTAAAATCGTATTTTCAACATTAACAGGCAGCCTTTTCCTAAGCAGTTTTGTTAGAAATTAGAGATTCTAAAACGGAAATAACCCGTTCTGTGGCTTTTCCATCCTCTTTGAATATCTGGTCACGAAGGAATTTGTTCCGACCCTTCCTATGTGTGTGAAGGTAATTTGTATCAGCTAGTACTCTTTGGAAAGTTGCGAGTAAGTCTTCAGGATTAGTTATACCAATAGCAGCCCCATCACTTACCCAAGGCAATACTTCAGAAAACTTAGAAAGATTAACAACCACAACTGGTTTATCTAGCATCAAGGCTTCAATGATAGTTGTTGAATTGACAGCGATGAATAAATCACATGCAAACATTGCTTCGATGGTGTCTGATTTCGGAGATAATATGGTTACATTAACTCCTTGCCTAGCTAATAATGCCTCATACCAGTCGGCTGATTCACCTGGATGCGGTTTTACCACAATCTGAAGATCCTGAATCTTTGATAATGCATTAGCAGTAGGGTTGATGAACTCTGAACGTGCTTTTTTAACAGGAAAAGGCTGGGTCACCACAAGTGCAATTCTTTTAGTAGAATCCAAATTGTAGCGTCGACAAAACTGGTCTCTATCATAGGTTTGTGATGCAAGGCGCAGAACGTCATAACGAGGTTGTCCTGTAACGACTAACCTCGATTTGGGATATGCACTGTTTTCAGTCAATATCTTCTCATAATAATGTCCGAAAAGTGCGGTCTTTGATGGAAGAGGTGTATAAGGGAAGAAAGGATTTCCATCTTGAGAAATCTCGGCGTGATCGTAAATATATCCTGGATGATACTTGGAGATTACTCCATGTTGAATCGCGAAACTTGGTACGTTTTCCTCAGCCGCAGCGAAAAGTAAGGAGCGCCCAAATAGGAGATATTCGTCAATCAGTAGTATGGCATCAGGTGATTCTTTTTTCAAGGCGCGTATGCTAAGATCAAGATACAGCGCAGCGAGTGGCAGAAAGGTATTGAAGTAATACTCAAAGTAATTTGGCAAAGCGTCTAGAAGATTTACGTTATTAAGAGAAAACAGGTTGTACTTGGGTGCTTCAGACTTTAATCGGCGAAGCATTTTGCCAAAATGCCGCTTAGCACGAATTATTTCAACGAAGGAACCAACAGACGCATATGATTCTAGTGGGTTGAAAACTCCAATAACGCCACTTCGCCTCATATTAAGTGCCAATCTGAAATTACGAAACAAAGTAAACCCAAAAGGGTATGCTGATACAATACGAATATTTGGAGATTCCTTAGAGATTTTTTTCAATACTGGATCAAAAATTGAATGCCCGAATTCATATCTTTTGGTAACAGGATTTCGTGAAACTCTCATCGACGGAAAGTCGGTTGTAGCGAGAATTGTGTACTCTGATTTTTTCATGCGAGGTCGGGTTATTGCACATAGAATCTTAGAAACTATTGCAACTACAAAAAGGAAGGTAACAAGCAGATATGAAAAGCGACCAATGAATCTTTGACTCGAAAAAGGAGCATAAAGCCGTCTATTCGTTTTAATTGCTTGCTGAACATCGTAAACCAATCGGTTTCGAAAAGAACCCCAAAAGGCAAATCTCTTGTATTTTGTAATGTCGATAAAACGCTTATTCGAAGACATCGGAATGGTGCGAAGCGCAATTACCCACTTTAGGAGTTGCTCCATAGTTACACGAAACCATATTGACACTTAAAACGCTAATGCTATACATTTACAGGGGTGAGTTCCAGAAGGTTTTTGATTATCACATTCATCTGATATTTAAAATGCCTAAATAGAAGGAAACCACTTACTCTATTTCATAGAAGGAGGAATATCTTTGACTAAATCAGCGAAAAAAACGAAGGAGCCCAAACCAGCCATTCTAGTGACAGGTGGGGCAGGTTCTATCGGTTCAGCACTTACCGAATATCTTGTCAAAACAATGGGCGACAAATACACTATCCGGGTTTTCGACAATAACGAGTATCGAATCTGGGAACTTCGAGAACGCTTAAACAACCCAAACCTTCGATTCCTAGTAGGAAGTGTGCGTGACTATCATCGCCTAAAAGAAGCAATGTTTGGAGCTAAACACGTTTTCCACTGTGCTGCTATGAAGCATGTTGCTCTTTGTGAATTCAATCCCTTTGACGCCGTTGAAACTAATGTAATTGGCACACAGAACGCGATCCGTGCAGCTTTTGATACCCCTACAATTGAGAAGTTTCTATTTATTAGTACAGATAAGGCGGTTAACCCAACTAGCATGATGGGAGCTAGTAAACTCATCGGAGAACGACTTATCCTTGCTGCGAACTATATCAAAGGCAACCGGAAAATCATGTTGAGCTCTACTCGGTTTCCTAACGTAATGGAAACAGCAGGAAATGTCTTCGAAGCGTGGGAGTTCCAATATAGAACAATGGGCAAACTACTTGTGCGTGACCCAGATATGACGCGCTATTTCATTCATATGAACCGAGCAGTAGAGTTTGTCATCGAGTCTTTTACCTCAATGCAAGGAGGCGAAATTTTCTTCCCTGCATTATCAGAAAAAGATCGTAGACGAATAATTGATGTGGCTAAGGACTGGTTGAAATCAAATAAGTACGAGGATGTGGAGTTTGTCTTTGGGACACCAGAGTTTGGAGAGAAAATGGAAGAAGAGCTTAACACTGTCCCCGAAACCCCGTATATAAAGAAGGTCTCTCCCACTCTATGTGTAATACGCCCACCAACCTATGATTTTTCACAATGGAAGGTTAAAAATAAACTATAACAAAGTATATGCTCAAGTCGGCAATTCTCTTCAGCAGAAGCAGATTTGGAGAGATAAGTTTAGCTGATTAATGGAGATGCTGGAATGAAAATATTAGGTACGATTTGTGCACGAGGTGGATCCAAAGGAGTTCCAAATAAGAACATCCGAAATCTTTGCGGCAAACCATTAATTGCTTACGCAATTTCAGTGATGAAAAAATGGGGTCAAGCAACCAACCTCATCGTTTCAACTGATTCGCCTGAAATAGCTAAAATTGCTAATGAGTACGGGGCAGAAACTCCATTCTTACGTCCCAAGGAGTTAGCCACGGATGCCGCTCCGAAACTCCCCGTCATTCAACATGCCCTTAAATTCTGTGAGGACCACTATAAAACGAAATTTGATGTTGTGATTGATCTTGACCCTACCGCACCTCTACGTACTGTCGATGATTTAAAAAAAGCGTTTGATAAATTCAAGCAAACTAAATCTCAAGTTCTTTATAGCGTAACAGAGGCGAAGAAAAATCCCTATTTTAATATGGTTGAACTTGATGAACATGAAAATGCCCATTTGTCAAAAAGTTTGGATTCAGAGTTCTTTCGTAGACAAGATGCCCCAAAGGTATATGCGATTAATGGCTCATTCTATATATTCGACCGTGATCACCTGAGTAGTGCGAAAAGTCTGCATTGTGAAAGAGAAAAAATCTACGTGATGAATGAGGTTGCGTCGGTAGACATTGACAGAGAAATTGATTTCAAGTTCATCGAATTTTTAATTGAATCAGGGTTTTTTCAGTTCGATTAGTTACAAATGAGGTGTAGGTTTGAGTAAGAAAATAAAGATTGGATCAAGATTCATTGGACAAGGAGAACCAGTCTACATTATTGCTGAAGCGGGTGTTAATCATAACGGTGATTTTGAATTAGCAAAACAGCTTGTTGATTGGGCAAAGAAAGCAGGAGTAGATGCTGTAAAATTTCAAACCTTCAAGACTGAGGAACTAGTGACTAAACAAGCTGGAATGGCAGATTATCAGAAACAGCAGTTAAAGGATATTACTAGCCAATATGATATGATCAAAAGTTTAGAGCTGGATTTTCATGATTTTTCTCGATTAAAGGTATATTGTGATGAAAAACAAATCCAGTTTTTATCAACCCCACATTCCCCAAGTGCCGCTGAGTTTTTGGACCCGCTTCTTCCTGCTTTTAAAATCGGATCAGGGGATTTAACAAATCTACCATTTCTGGAGTTAGTGGCATCATATAACAAGCCAATAATCTTGTCTACTGGCATGGCAACCCTCGAAGAAGTTAGTGAAGCAGTAAATGCGATTAGAAGTGAAGGAAATGACCAAATTGCCTTATTACACTGTGTAACTAACTATCCTGCATTATTGGAAGCGATTAACCTTCGAGCAATGTTAACATTGAGAGATACTTTTAGAGTCCCAGTTGGATTTTCTGACCACACAACTGGTTTTACAGGTTCAATTGCAGCAGTTTCCCTGGGTGCATGCATTATTGAAAAACATTTTACTCTTGACAAGAACATGCCAGGTCCCGACCACAAAGCCTCAATGGAACCAGGCGAGTTATCCGAGTTAGTTCAAGTGATTAGAAGTGTTGAAGCTGCACTCGGAGATGGTGTTAAAAAGCCAACCGAAACAGAAATGAAAATTCGAAAAGTTGCTAGGAAGAGTTTGGTTGCTAAATTAGATATTCAAAAGGGAGCAACCATTACACAAGCGATGATTGAAATAAAACGCCCAGGAACTGGAATGGCCCCAGTTAAACTCTCTTCAATTATTGGCAAGAAAGCAAGACAGGACATAAATAAAGATGAAATTTTAACTGAGGATATGTTTGAATGACCTCCGGACAAGAACACCTAAGAAGTTATGTTGAAGGGGATGAGACAAAGATACTTGAATTATTCGAAGTTGTTTTTAAAAGAAAAATGTCACTTAATTTTTGGAACTGGAGGTTCAAAAACAATCCTTGGGCCCATGGCATCATAACTTTAGCATGGGATAAGGATGTCTTAGCAGGCCACTATGCAGTTATGCCTTTTCAGATTCAAGTTCAAAACTTGTTAATCAAAGCAGTTTTTTCAATGACAACTATGACTCACCCCAAGTATCGTGGGAGAGGCTTATTTCCAAGATTGGCTAAACGAACCTATGAGCGCGCAAGAGAATTAGGGTACAAACTCGTGTATGGATTTCCAAATGCTTTTAGTCACCGTGGTTTTGTTAACAGATTAAATTGGTTCGATTTAGGAAATGTCTCACTAAATAGTGTGGAACCAGTAAAAACCTCTGAAGCATTAAAGGACGCTAGATCCAATATTATTTCTGAAAAAATCACGCTATTCAGTGAGAATGTAAATCAATTATGGGAAAGTACAAAATCTAATTTCATTATAGCTATTCCACGTAATACAACGTTCTTGAACTGGCGGTTTGCCAAACACCCTGAAACCAAATATTCAATGCATTTACTAAAAAATGAGAATGGGGAGTTAGAAGGCTATTACGTTTTGAAAATCTACGAATACAATGGACACCAAAAGGGACATATTGTTGATTATCTACTCAAAGATAACCATCTTTTTCGAGACCTCTTGGTTTTTGCAAGCGATTTCTTCAAAAGCCATGAAATTCAGGACTTGTCATTCTGGATGAGTCGCGGCTTATTTAACCAACTTGCAACTGATATCAAAGAGATTATCAAGCGAACGTCGATGCCTGAAGTTTTTTTTGGAGGGTTGCTTTTTGAAAGTTTTGATGGGGCAAGTTTTTTCCAAGACCTTAATAATTACTATATTACCATGGCGGATTCAGATGTGTTTTAATAGGTGATTCGGCAGAATTCAGTTTTCACAATTCTTTTACTTAATTGATTTAAATTAGAGTTAGAAATAACTCATGAAGTGATTTGAAAGATGAAGAACATCGTAGTCGTTTCGGCACATCCTGATGATGAAACATATGGTGCTGGAGGAATTATTGCCAAACTTGTTTCACGAGGAGCTAATGTGGAATTGGTAGTCTATACTAAGGCATTTCCACCAGAATGGAATGAAGCAGAGATTGAGAAACGAAAGGAAGAGACATTAGCAGCTGCGAAGGTTCTTGGTATAAAGGAGATTCATTTTCTTGGATATTTAACAACTAAATTAGATGTTATACCACTCAGAGATTTGATAAAAGATTTGAAGTCTATTGTCGAATCACAGAAATTTGATACGCTATTTTTGCCATTCAAAGGAGACATGCATCAAGATCACAGACGATTATTTGAAGTGGGGGTTAGTGTTGCCAAACCTACTCCAGACCAAGTCCTCAAAAGAGTACTTACTTACGAGACATTGTCATCGACTGAATATGGAAGTCAATTTTTCGAGAATCCTTTTATCCCCAACTATTTTGTGAATATCAAGAATCATTTAGAAGATAAAATCGCGGCTGCATCCTGTTATAAATTGGAATTGAAGGAATATCCTCATCCACGATCATTAGAAGGCATAAAAATCAAGGCAAAAGCTAGAGGAATGGAAGTAGGGTTAGAATATGCTGAAGCCTTCAAAATTTTGAGGTGGGTATCTGAGTGAAAAAAATCTGCGCCATAACTGGTTCGAGAGCAGAATATGGAATAATCAAGATTTTGCTACAAAAAATCCACAAACACCCAAAGTTCTCTTTATCAATCATTGCCACAGGAGTCCATCTAGATCCAGTTCACGGATTTTCAGTGACTGAAATCAAGGATGACGGGTTCAAAGTGGATTATGAGGTAGACATGTTCTTAGAAGAGAGAACCAGAATCTCTTTGGTGAGAGCTTTAGGTTCAGGAATCATTGGAATCGCAGAAGCACTTGAAGAAATCAAACCAGATTTGGTCATTCTATTTGGTGATAGACCAGAAATCTTGTCTGCGGTTATCGCCTCCATTTATTTACAAATTTTAACCGCCCATATACAAGGAGGAGACCACGCCGGAGGATATCACATTGATGATTCTAATAGGCTTGCAATTTCAAAATTAGCTCACATTCATTTTCCTGCAATTGAGGAACATAAACAGTATTTACTCAAAATTGGTGAAGAGCCTCAGAGAATCCATGTTGTCGGGAGTTTAGGTATAGATGAAATAATACAATTACAAAGTTCGCTCACAGAAGAAATTAAGGAAAAAATCGCTAGAAAATATGAGATCAATACCGAAGAACCTTTCATAATTGTCATTAACCATCCAGTCTCTACTGAAATGGAAAAAGCCAGAAGCCAGATGAATTCAATCTTAGATGCAATTGAGGGCTTGAAAGTTAAATCATTGGTGATTTATCCTAGTGGTGATCCTGGAAGTGAAGCCATTATTACGGCTTTAGAAGAGCACAAAACGCGTTGTCCATGGATTTGTTCGTACAAATCTATTCCACGCAAGGATTTTTTGGTTTTAATGCACTTGGCTTCGGCGATAGTGGGCAACTCGAGTGCGGGAATAATCGAAACAAGCTCTATTGGATTACCAGCAGTGAATATCGGTCACCGTCAAGAAGGCAGAATCAAGCCATCCAATGTTATAAGTGTCGATTATAAAACTGAGAGTATAAAGAATGCCATAAAGAAGGCATTGTATGATAAAGAGTTCCGAATGCAAGCAAAAAATACAGAAAACCCCTATGGTGATGGGCATGCTTCGGATAAGATAATTAAAATCTTGGAAAACTTACAAGACACAAAGCAACTTCTTATCAAATATTAAAAATCAATCAAAATCGATAAAAGGTATTCTAAATGTCAGCAAAACGCTTCAAAGATTGGAAACATCCCGAATTCGACGAACGAGGACTCACAAAGTGGAATTGGATGTGTCAACATCACGAAAATCTTGAACTTGGAAAGGACACAGACATAGGTGCCTACTCATACATCAACGCAAGATTCACTGTGAAAATTGAAGAAGGCGTCGAAATTGGTTCCCATTGCGCCATCTATTCCCATTCAACAATTGATAACAAAAAAGGGAAAGTTGTCATTAAACGCAATGCAAAAATTGGCACACACTCAGTGATAATGCCTGGCGTAACCATCGGAGAAAACACCATCGTTGGCGCATATAGTTATGTTACCAAGAGCCTGCCGAAGAATGTTGTAGCGTATGGTATTCCGGCTGAAGTGATACGAAAAATCGATGTTACAGAAAAGCCTGTGGAGTGAGTTTGTTGTGAATATTCCACTCTTCAAGATACATTGGAATGAGGAAGACATCAAATTAATTGAAAAAGTCATTCGCTCGGGTCGATCGTGGTGTATTGGCGATGAGATTGAGGAGCTTGAGAAGAGAATTGCTGAGTATTTAGGTCTGAAATATTGTATACTTCTCAATTCTGGTGGTTCAGCTTTACATGCATTGATGGAAGCCTATGGTTTCTCAAAGGGGAATGAGGTGATTGTGCCTTCATTTTCCTTTATCGCGACCGCCTTTGCTCCACTTTATGTGGGAGCTAAGCCTGTTTTCGCTGATATAGAAGACCAGACCTTTGGGCTCGACGTGGAAGATGTAAAGCAAAGAATCACTCCAGACACAAAAGCAATTATCCCAATTCATTACGGGGGAATGCCCTGCCAGATTAAGGTGCTCAGAGACTTTGCATTAGATAACAATCTTATTCTCATTGAAGATGCGGCTGAAGCGTTTGGTGCAAGCATTCGAAACCAATTAGTGGGAACTTTTGGTGATTCAGCAATTTTCAGTTTTTGCCAGAATAAAATTTTCACGACCGGTGAAGGGGGGGCAGTAGTTACTGATAACCACGATTTAATGGAGCAAGTTCGGTTGTACAGATCATATGGACGAATTTCAGCGGGTGATTATTTCTCAAGTAGCGGTGATATTGATTATGTTGAAATCGGTCATAATCAGCGTATGTCAACGATTCTTGCGGCTCTCGGAATTTCCCAACTGAAACGAGTGAACAAATTAATTCAAATGAGAGTGAGGAATGCTCAGTTTTTGACCAAACACCTTGGAGAGATTGAAGAAGTTATTCCCCCAAAACCTCCGAGCAATGAATTTCTTTGTGTCTATCAGATGTATACGATTCGAGTGAGGCAGGGGTTGAAGAAACGCAATGGGCTAATCCAGCATTTACAAAAGAAAGGCATAAGTTCAAAGGTGTATTTCGATCCAATTCACAGGTACTCAATATTCAAGAAATTAGGATATGGATCGGTGAATTTACCTATCACTGAGCAGCTTGCATCAGAAGTGTTATCTCTCCCAATTTATCCGCATATGACGGATGAAGAACTCAACTATATTGTAAAAACTGTATCCGAGTTCTTCTAAGCCTTTCACCGTTACAAAAAGATTGATAGGCGAGACTTTTCAAAATGGAACTTCAAATCTTAGACAGCCATTGTATCAAGTAATGTAACAAATCGGTGATAAACGAATGCCTGAAGAATCGAAGGATCCTGAATTGGCAAAAATCTATGCACGATCCACATCCATCAGCTGGATACGGATCATCCTTGTTCGTTTAGTACAGCTTGTCTACATTTTCTTCATCGCTCGCTGGTTGTTACCAGCTGAGTACGGTTATGTTCAAATCTTTGCACTAGGACTTTCGTTTATTGGTTCGATTTTAACACCGTGGATTGGGTGGACCTTACAACAAAGAGCACTCTCTGAAAAGGATTCTGAAGAAGCTGAAAAGATTATCCACAGGTTAACCCTGTATGGTATACTCGTTACCGCCTTGTTTGCTCCAACCTCAGCAGTTATTTACCTACTCACTGTTTCAATTCCAATTTGGTCTTTAGATGCAATAATTTTCGTTGTTACAGTTGTGGTGTTTAGTCTTTTCCCTCTTTTCCAATACATCTATCAGTCATATCTAAAAATCGAATTAAGCCTCGTCTTTGTTGCGTTTCAAACAATTTTGAATTTTATATTTCCACTTTTCTTCTATTTCTTCACATTAAATATAACTTCGATTTTCATTGGATGGCTGTTGGCAGATTTACTCATTTTAGTAGTCATGATAGCGCGAAGCGACCTGAAATGGTCCCGTTCATTTTTCAAACTAACGTGGCCATCGAAAGCTTTGACGATTTTTGCACTTCCAGTATTCTTCAACTTTCTATTTCGATCATTACGTTCATTTATTGATCGATATATCATACTGCTTTTTTTCACGCTAACTGACCTAGCGAATTACCACCTAGTAACAAGGATTACCAGCATTGCTCAAGAGGCAATTTTGACATTTCTAATTCCCTTTATTCCGATCATGACAATGGTTTTCCAACAACGCTCTTCAAGGACAGGTGTTGCACTTGGGGTTACAACGAAAATACTCTCATTAGCAATCTTCTTCGTTGCCCCGATTCTAGCTTTCGCTGGTCTTCCTCTAATTGGTTTAATCTTAGGCGAAGCGTATATACTCCCAGGGAACCAATTGCTCCTCTCTATAGCCACAGTAACTATGGTGCTTTTTGCATTTACGGCTTTAATGGGAAATATTCGGGGGGCTAAAGGAGAGACGTACAAGATGTTAGCGTTTCAAATTAGTTACGTATTAGGATTTTCGATTTTTCTAATTGCGTTCTTTGTGTTGGGTTGGGTTCAAACGCTTCAAGTCTTTGGAGTCGCTCTTGCGATGATGCTCGGTTATTTCTTAGCTTTTTGCTTTGTTACATGGCAAACCCCTGAGATGAAGCTTCTCGGAAAGAAATCAATTGTTCAATTGGCAAGCATAGGAGTGGTACAGACAATTATTGTATTCGTGTTGGCGATATGGTTTGCTCCACTCGATATTTTTGATACACTCATGATAACAGGAATTTCATTTCTCACATTGGTTTTATTTTCAGCATTATTCTCTACTTTTACCGAAGATGAGATGACCATTGTTTCACGAGTTTCTAAAAAGCGATTAGATCCAGTGATTCGTATTTATCGAAAAATTGGAATCTGGGAACCGAAACAGGAATCAAGCCCTTCTAAATGATAAGATTGTGTATTTCTTTGTCA
>JABXGX010000069.1 GCA_016550405.1 archaeon
GAACCCACTACCCCCTATTCCAATACTCTATTTGGAGCTACGGTCATGGAACGACTACTGAACCCAAAATCCATCGCCATTGTCGGCGCTTCTACCAACATCACCAAGATGGGATCCCTCATCACCTTCAATGTCCGCTCCGGTGGCTACGAAGGCGACGTCTACCCCATCAACCCCAACGCTGACAATGTTCATGGCTACAAAGCCTATCCCAGCATCCTGGACTGCCCCACACCCGATGTTGCCTCCATCATCGTACCCAAAACTGCCGTCCCGGAAATCCTTGACCAATGCGCCCAAGCCAACATCAAAAACATCATCCTCGTCACCGCCGGCTACCGCGAAGTCGGACCTGACGGCCAAGCCGCCGAAGAAGAAATTAAAGCCATCGCCAAGCGCCACCACTTCAACCTCGTCGGCCCCAACTGCGTCGGTATCAGCCGCCCCGTCCTCAAACTCAACCTCACCTCCATGCCCTATTTCCCCCCAAAGGGACCCGTCGGCTTTGTCTCCCAAAGTGGGGCATTTGCTGCCCAAAACTTTCTCTCTGTTGAACGCTGGGGACTTGGACTCAGCATTGTCATCAGCACCGGCAATGAAGCTGTTCTCACTTGCACTGACTACATCCAACTTCTTGCCAATGATCCGGAAACTCGAGTCATCATTCTGTATATCGAAGGTTTCAACGATGGTCCCCGTTTTCTTCAAGCAGCTAAAGCGATTACTCCGAAAAAGCCCATACTCCTTATGAAAGTTGGTCGAACCAGCCAAGGACAACGAGCAGCCACTTCTCACACAGGTGCACTTGCAGGTGACAATGAAGTTTTCCAAGGAGCCATGCGCCAGGCAGGCGTCATCGTGGGTCGGAGCCTCGAAGACCTTTTTGACTGGGCTATGGCACTTGGCCACCAACCCCTCCCTCAAGGCAAAAACGTTGCCATTCTCACTAACTCCGGTGGACCCGGAGTTTCCCTCACCGATGTCTGCGCTGAAGAAGGTCTCACCGTTCCCACATTACCGGCGACTGTGCAGAAACAGCTTCACAGTTTCTTACCACCCACCGCGGTAACAGGAAATCCTGTCGATAGTACATTTACCATCAATATGCGCATCTTCTCACAATGTGCCGACATCCTTCTCGCCCTGGATAATGTCGACTCCCTTCTCGTCCATGGCTTCTTCGGACCCGATCTCATGAATCAATTTCGCCACAGTCCCGATGTCCCTCAAGACGTTGTCACTATCATGCAAGACGAGTTCGGTGATGCCGCACACCAACTCATCCATACGACTCAGCAATACGGCAAACCTGTCTTAATCTCCTCTACACAGAATAGGCTGGATTCAGCAATTCACACTATACAAGATGCGGGGATTCCGGTCTACCCCATGCCGGAGCGAGCTGCTCGCACACTCGGCATCATGACTCGATATGCTCAGTGGTGCAAGCAACACTGCATCTAGCAATCATTTAGTGACAGCATAGACCAAATGAAACTAACTACTCATCACTGTTTGCGGACATGCGCAGGGAGCGATACGTTGCCTGGCGCTCCTCTTTGTTCAAATACTGCAGATGATTGACCAAAGCGTCCTTCTCTTCATCTGAGAGCCCCGGAATCTTACTCAACTCACGTCGAATTTCCGCAATAACCTTAGCTGGCGCGGAGGGAGTTGGCTGCAAGTCAGGTGGCAGCACCGTTGGTGCAGTCCGATCTTCAGTGAGGGCCTTCGAGGGTGGAGGCTCCTTTGGCTTCACCTCTTCAAGAGCTGGAGTCTCGGGTTCTGTTGGTTTTTCTTCAGGTGGAATAGGTTCACTAATTTCAGGTGTTGGTTCCGTTTTAGCTGGTCGTTCTCTTTGAGTTAAAAAGTCCATCCGACGTTGACCCATTTGCCGACGCAAGTCATCTAGGAACCAGATCCGATCCTTCCGAGGAATCTTCCGCATCTCATCAGCCAAAACCGCCTTTTCTTCAGGTCCTAAACCGGGGATCTTGTCTAATTCAGATATAATGTCCTCTTCTGTCGCGGTAACCTCTTCGACGGTTTCGATTGTGGGTAGCATTGCAGGACTTACTCTGATACCAATTGGGGACATAGCGGAATCGACTTTGTCCTCAAGAATTACTCCTCGCTCATGGAAATGCTTCAAGTCCTTTCTGCCAAGTGAATAAGTTTCCTCTTTTTCGACGGTTTTAGCAAGTTTTCGCATCCGTCGAACTTCCCAGGGTATCGACAAAACACGGACCCATAAAATCCAACTCATAAGGAGAATGATTAGAACAATCGCGGCACCAGCACCACCATACACCCCAAAGAGAACTGTCGGATGGGGTTCAAAAGTTAAAACCCACTCTGATAATGAGGCAGCATCATGAGTAAGGGGTCGGGTTTTTTCTGCAGTCACTGTCAATGCCATTGACGTTGGAGCTAAAGAAAATTGTGTCCACATACCTTGAATCTCATACAAGCCATTTCCTAAGTGGACAATTATGAAGCCTGTTTGATTCAGTGATTGAGGCAGAGTTAGGGTTGCTCCATCAATAGGTTCATTGTGCCAAGTGTCGTTGAGATATAATCGAATTGAAACCATTGAGCCGATATAAAAGTTAGCTGATCTGTCTTGTGGGGGTAAATTGTCATTGATGGACACGATTGTGAGTTCTGTTGGTATGCTGATTACTTCGAAGTTCGTTGTGTAGACTTTACTTTCATAGTTTGTCTTTGAAATTGTGACCCGAAGCGAGTGTGTTCCTCGGCCAAAAAGACTTGCGTTCAGCATGGCTATGTATAATCCCTTGTCGGCATCGAAGTGAAACGCTCCAGGAACTGAAACATCGCCAACAAGGACAAGTCCCTCACCATCTCGAATAGCTGTTCCATCAACATCTGTATAATTAAGATAAATGAAAAGCCAATCACCGACTGGCACCTGGAGACTATTGATTGTGCTGTTCCAATCATCTCGGACTGACACAATTTCCATTTGGTTGACGGGGTTTGTTTCACGTGGAGTGATTTGGATTGTTAGTACGGTTCGAGGACAGTCAAATAACCCTGGACCATTAAAGTCCAGATATAATTCATATGTGAACCCAGCTGCAAGAGTAGCAGGAAATGTGAAATTATAGTACCCATCAGCCCAATCGTTGAGTGATGTACTTCCGCTTGGAAGTGGGGTCCAGGTGGCTGTAATGTTCTGGTAAGGTATTGGTAAATTATTGTTCGTATCATTAAGATAGATTGTAATGGTAAAGTTATCGAAATATTCCACTGATATGAAATACAATCCTCCTTCCGGTTCTATTTTTGCTAGAGTATACCGAACATCCAATTGGAATTGCAGCCTTTGGGATTGAACATTTCGCGTGGCCGTGTCTGCAATGACTTCTATTGAATAAAGCAATTTGCCATATGTGGATGAGTTAAACCATTTTCCATATATTCCAGGTGAGATCTCAGGAAGAACATCTGAACCAATTTCACTGAAAGCGCTGCTGTAAGTTACAATTGCACCTGTAATATTGGCC
>JABXGX010000070.1 GCA_016550405.1 archaeon
CCATGGCGAATTCGAGTGTATACATTGCTGATTTCTTCTGGCGTTTGACCTAAATCTAGTTCAGAAATGACCGACAGCTGATCGTTAATGCAATAGAGTTTACCGACGCCAAAGACAAGATACCCATCCACGTTCTTTCACCTGTTTGTGTTTAGCCTACCAGTTCAAGCGCCTGTAAAAAGATTCCTGATACCAAACTGCTTCCAGAATCCCCAAATCTACTCACGGCAAACGGAAATCCTTAAAGCCTAAGATGCAAACACCGAGTCAGTGATAGAAAAATGCCTGGTTCTCACGGAAGTCTAACTAAAGCTGGTAAAGTTCGGAGTCAAACACCGAAAGTTGAAGGTAAAGTACGGGTTACTCCGATTCCTCGTCTGCGCAATCGTAGAATCTATACAAAACGCATCCTGAATCAAACCCCTGCTGGACAGCCAAAAGCTGTACGGCGATAAGCTTAGATTTACCAAATCTAGCTCTTCTTCATACGCTTTTCGTTTCATATGCCGATATACTTCAGGTGGAAAATAGGTTGGAGCGCGTAGCCCAAGAAATTCTTCAAGCCGCCTTAACAGGTAAAGTCCAAAGTAAGAATGACTTACAGAAGCTGAAACGAAAATTAAGTAAAAAACACAATCTTACCCGTTTTCCTTCTGATGTCGAAATTCTCAGTTTTGCTACAGAGAAAGAAAAAGCCCAAGTCAGCCACATACTTAGAAAAAAACCAACCCGAACTCTGTCAGGTGTTGTTGTCGTTGCGGTAATGACTGAACCAATGGAATGTCCAGGGAAGTGTATTTACTGCCCCACTAATATCCCAACTGCTCCTAAAGCCTATTTAGGTGATGAGCCTGCCACGCTAAGAGCAAGACAAAATCAATACGATCCATATCTCCAAGTAACGAGTCGACTAAATCAGCTACAAGCCATGGGCCACACCACAGACAAAGTGGAATTAATTGTGATGGGCGGAACCTTTCTATCCGCTTCAGATAACTATCAACAGGAATTTATGAAACGCTGTTTGGATGCAATGAACGGTTGTGAGGCAAAGAATATCGATGAAGCGTTACACTTAGCAGAAAAAGCATCAATTCGTCCTGTTGGAATAACAATAGAAACTCGGCCAGACTACTGTAAACAAATGCATGTCAATAAGATGCTCAACTTAGGCACAACCAGAGTTGAATTGGGTGTACAAACCATTTACGATGACATCTATCAAACAGTGTGCCGAGGTCACACAGTTTCAGAGGTCATAAATGCAACCCAACTCGCTAAAGATGCTGGACTAAAGGTATGTTATCATATCATGCCTGGTTTGCCAGGGTCATCAAAGAAACGAGATCAACAACTCTTCAAAGATATTTTTTCTAAAGAGGCGTTTCAACCTGATTTACTCAAAATATACCCGTGCCTAGTACTACGGGGTAGTGATTTATTTGAAATCTGGCGTAAAGGTGAGTACTCGCCCTATTCGACCGAAGAAGTAATTGATCTTATCGCTGAAATCATGCCAATAATTCCCCATTGGGTTCGAATTCAACGAATGCAACGTGACATTCCCAAAAAGCTGATCGTAGCTGGTCCCAATGCCGGGAACCTTACTCAGCTAGTTTTTCAAAGGGCTGAAGAAAAAGGCTACATGATACACACTATCAGATATCGTGAGGTTGGGTATAAACAGCGGTCTCAAAATCTAAGAGAACAAGATGAAATCGATACCGAGGTATTGAAACTTCGAGTTGATGAATATTCTGCTTCAAAAGGGACCGAAATATTTCTTGCTTATGAAAACCCAAACCGGGACTCATTAGTTGGATATTTACGGCTACGAATTCCAAGTCAGATGGCTCATCGCCCTGAAATAAAATCCAAGGACGCAGCCCTTCTGCGGGAATTACATGTCTATGGTCAATCTCTTAGCCTTGGAGAAACCCAAGAAGATGCGTGGCAACACCGTGGGGTCGGTACTCAACTCCTTGCTGCGGCAGACGAACTTACACAAAAATATGGCCGGAAACGCATTGTATGCACTAGCGGTGTTGGAGCAAGAGAATACTATCTTCGTCATGGCTATCGCCATGATGGTCCATACATGACCAAAATTCTGTAAAATACCTAAACGGGAAAGTTTATGCTAACTGCAAGGAGTGTTTCATAGGGGCAAATCAACTTGTGCGGAATCATTGGCGCAATTCACTTGAAAGGGAATATCTCTTCCATACTGCGTCAATCATTAAAACGACTAGAATATCGGGGTTATGATTCTAGTGGAATTGCCACCGTTTCTGAAGGCACTTTATTCATTAAGAAAGATAGAGGAAAAATCGACGAGATCCACCACCGTCTGAATTTTGATAATTTGCCTGGCCGCATTGGTATCGGTCATACTAGATGGGCGACTCATGGTGCTCCTTCCAAAGTCAACGCACACCCCCACACAGATTGTAATAATCAAATTGCAGTGGTTCATAATGGGATTATTGAAAATTACCAAGAATTACGAGAAGATCTAATATCAAACGGGCACCTTTTTCGCTCTCAAACTGATACTGAAGTTATCCCCCACCTGATTGAAGATGCATTATCCCGAACAAAGAATCTTAGCAAAGCTGTTGCACAAATAATTCCTAATTTAGAAGGAAGTTTTGCAATCGTTGTGTCAGCTTCAAATGGCAAGGAACTAATTTGTACTAGAAAAGAAAGCCCACTGGTTGTTGGGCTTGGTTCAAACGGTGTCTATTGTGCATCAGATGTTCCCGCATTCCTGCCCATGACCCGAAAAACCATCATTCTCGAAGATAATGAACTCGCTCATCTAACCACAAAAGGCGCAATGGTCAGCCGATTAGATGAAACCGGTTCACTCACACAACTTCCTCTTCGGCCGCCAACTATCG
>JABXGX010000071.1 GCA_016550405.1 archaeon
CAGATCAAAACCTGGAAGAAATAAGAGCCCAAATTTACACCACGGCTTCAGGTCTTCCCGCCACCGCTGACCAAATCAGGTTGAGAGCACTAAACAGCGATCCCAAACTGATGCGGTTTGCGTTTACTGAAAAAGACGACCCACTCGCCTACATTTCGGCAAGTGGCTCTGATTCTCAACCTTGGACGATTGGCATGGGTTATCCTTGGACCGTACCGGGATGCCCCTCCAATGTCCAAGAAAAAATCTTCAAGGACCTAGTTAGCTACATCAAAGGTAATGAAAAAATCCAAGAAATAACTACCGGAGTCGCTTTGACTTCAAAGATAGCTGATGAACAAATCCGATTTTTCAGAGAGAAAGGCTTCACCGAGAAAGAGAGGGTGTTCCTATATGCCCTTGACTATGATGTTACGGAGGTTAGTGGATGGAAACTAACCAAAGATATTCGCTCCTTTAGTAGTCGAGTGGCCACGAGTAAAGATGTTAATCGACTAATTGAAGTCTGCCAGTCTGATCCCAACACACGAAATGCCTTCCCAACTCAAGAAGCTTGGAAGAGCTACTTCGAAGATAGAGTACTCAAAGACGGACACGCTGTAATGATTTTCAAAGGAGACCAAGTCGTGGGCGCAAGCGCTCCCCTCAGGTTTAAACCAGATGGTATTTTCCTTAGAGGTAAGGAAGAACGGACCATAATGAGATTTCGCGCCGTCAGACCAGGCTATCGAGCTGCTTGGAAACGACTGTTAATAGAACTAGCCAAGGAGATTGTAGCTGCAGGGTGGACCGATCTTCCACTAAGAGAAGCAGTTTTCTTCTCCACAAGTTCATTAACTGCACCCATTTTAGCCGAACAACATCCAGATATCGAAGAAACGCAAATAATCCTATCATACCAACCGCAATCCTAAACCACTCTGCGACACATTGTCCTCGCATAGTTATCACAATGAACGAAGTTGCGGATTTAACATCATCTTCCAAACTACGTGACGTGAAACAAACGCGTTTAGCCTATTTTCCAAGAATTGCGTATACGTCTTCGAAATCAAAGAGAATGGTACATCACGCCGGGATAAAACAGCTCCTAAATCCTGAAGAAAGTTAATTCACGTTGGTGCAATCATGGCTTCATTTTGGCAAAGTGTGTCTTTTCACCCACGAAGTAAGCCATTTCTGAGCTAAACGATGCTGGGACTTGTCTGTTTTATACACACACGTGACCAGACCAGGTTCAGGCTTACCGGGATGAACGTGCATGGCAAAAATACACGAGTTACACGAGATGCACTCGGTTGTACGACTACCGCGACCTTCCAGCCAGCGATTTGGTAAATCTGGCTCACTAATGAGTGGACGGGACAACGCAATGAAATTCACCTTACCTTGGCTGACAATCTTCTCCAGGCGCTCTATGTTCCGGTTTCCGCCAACAAGGATCACCGGAATACCCAAATCGAGTTTTTCAACGTATTTCAAGAAATAACTCTGTTTCTCGGGATTGCTTATACGCGTGTGAGATTCAGGTGCTGGTACAGGTCGAAAACCCAGCTCCTGTTCACTTCTAACCAGACAGTCCCACATACCACCGCTTACTTCGATTGCATCGACACCTGTCTGCTCGATTTCTTGAGCTAGTTCAGAAAAAGTATCAATATCAATCCCGCCTACAAGATAGTCTGTGCAGTTCATCTTGATGAGGATAGGAAAATCATTGACAGTCTGCCTTGCTTTGGAAACAATCTCCCGAATAATTCTCGCCCTGTTTGGTGGTGAGCCACCATAAGAATCATCTCGACGGTTAGTATACGGTGAGAGGAAGCGGCTCAACAATCCGCCGTGCGCTGCGTGAAGTTGAACGCCATCGAAACCAGCCTTATCCATATCTATAATAGCCTCAACAAAGCAATCAACGATATCACCAATCTCTTTCACAGTAAGTCGCCTGACCTTTCTTCGCGAGAAAGGCGAGTCAACCACAGAAGGTCTAGCGTTCAGATTTCCGTTTTCAAGCTGGGCGATAATACGACATTTCGGTTTCGCACGCTGTACTTCCTGAACCAGTCTCTCAATTCCTTTGATCCGAAGGTCAGCATAAGTGGAGAGCCAATTGCCAGAATCGGAATTACGCGACCGCTCACTGAAAACAGGGAACCCTCCAGTGATAATCAGTCCAATCCCACCAAGGGCAAGGCCTCGATAGAGATTGAGTACTTCATCTGTCATCACACGCCGGGTCAAGATGGACGGATCCCAGGTCGCCGAACGAACCAGACGATTCGGCAACATGATTCGTCCAATTTTTCCCTCTGAGAATATAATGTAGTTATCTCTTCTCATTAGCAGTCCTCTGAAAACCACATCATACAGTTAATTTTCTCGGCACCATGAACCGTCACGCCGGTATTTTGAATCATGTTATGGTGTTCTTTTGATTAACCGGTGTTTCACCCGTAAAATTATTGGGCATCCAATATATAATGTTTTGGAAATAAACACAACCCCTTATAATTATCCGCTTCAATTCAAATTTGTAAGCAATATAGTTGAGGAAATGCGAGGTTAAAATCTGGAAAAACTTCCAGATCGTTAGGAAGAAACTGCAGATACGTCTTCGACTCCCTGTAAGATGGCGAATAACATCTTGAAAATAAAACTGCAGCAATATCAACGTAAACAAGAAACATATCCTTTTTATAAAATTGGCTTTGATAGCATCCAATTAGGAGAGTCTATAGGGAATAATCTATAGATCCTCAAGCACGAAATGGAGGTAATAACTGCATGCATTTCATGTTAACTACCCAGTTTCCCCCCCACATGGTTAAAGAGGTTGCCAAGGTATTCTTAGGAGAATTACCTAAACGACCCGAATTTGTCAAACATTTATTCCAATTCGTTTCCGCTGCAGATAACGTCAAAACGTACACATTCTATGAAATCGATGATGTCAAGGTCAAAGAAGGTCTCGCCTATTTAAACCAGGTCATGGCAAAATTCATTCCGATCGAAGGCTACAAACTGCGCATCGAACCAGTATGGACCCCTGAAGAAGCCTTACCGCTCTATGGATTCAAAACAACCTAAAAACACGGTCTCCTTGAAGTGATGTCCACCACGGCATTACTTCCTTTTTTCGAAACTCAAATGATAGTAAACGACGTGAAGCAAACGCGTTCAACTCATTTTTTAAGAATTGCATATACGTATTCAAAATTAGGGAGAATAGTAAATTACCTCAGTTCTTCTTTTGCTGAGCAGTTCGGAGCTTGAAATATTTGATAAATTACCTTTATTTTGTTAAAATGAAAACTGCTTATTGCCACATTAAGAAATACATTGTGGATCGTATTGTAGAATTAACTTGCTGAATAAAAATGAAGAATCAGACATATTCTCTATAGGATAATTCAGTTGTAGTCTATATTGGAGGTTCAATCACTTCTTGTGTAGTAGTTGTGAAGAAGTTTCGACCAATATGGAGGAGGGGACGAAACACTTTCATGATGTAAACGTTGGCAAACATCCCTGCATTTGCATAGGCTGCGATAACTCGACCAACAATTAAATCATTGTGTCCGGTTTCCAAGGTTTTTTGAACCTGACATTCAATATGGGCAATACACTCCTTGATAATTGGGGTTTGCACCTTTTTGGCTGGAATCAATGTCAATCCAGTTTCTTTGAATTTATCAACATGACGACCACTACGGCGACCACAAAAAAGTACTTGCTGAGCGAGATCAAAAGAGGGGATATTGATCACGAATTCTTCACTTTCCCTAATTAGCTCATGAGAATATGAGGCTCTGCCCAACATCATTGCCACCAACGGAGGATTCGAACTCGCTGGCATTATCCAAGATACCGCCATGACATTTTTCCTTTCTTCCTTACCTTGGCTACTAACTAGTACAGTAATTCCGGGGTGAAGAAGGTAACAGAAGTGCTGAAACGAAACAGAGGTTTTATCCAACATAATTTACCACCCGATTGCCACCATAAGGTTGGCTTAATCTCCTAATAATTTCTTTAGATTCATGGAAAAACTGCGAACGATGTGAAACAAACGCGTTCACATCATTTTCTAAAAATTACATATACGTCTTCGAAATTTGAGAAAATTTCATATTATGCTGCGAAAAATGCTTGTTCTTTTGAAAAAACTGACAGGATATGGGTATCGTCTGCACTTTGCAATCATAGACATCAACGAAAAACACTGGGCTGACTGGATCTCTTTCTATGTGTTGTCAGCACTTGACTCGAACTTTCTTCTATGGGTGGAATCGAAAGTTTAATATATCTCACGGATGAGACAGGTTAATGTATATCATCCATGATATAGATATATCCAGTAGCAGAAGTAGTGAAAAACATGAAAATGAAACTCGCTAAAGATTCAGGGCACATCCACCTCCCAGTATATCTAAACGAAAAAGGTCCATTTGACTTCACATTGGACACCGGAGCTGGAATGACCGTGATTTCCAAAGCACTCGCAGAGCAAATTGACCTCGAAGTATATCAAGGTCTTAAAGCCAAAGCCGTTGGCGTAGGTGGAAACCCAATCCCCGTCAAATCAGCAACAGTGTCGAGTCTCCAATTGGGAAAATTGACCTTTCACGATACGGCGGTCGCCGTAATCGATTTTGGTCCAATCAAGGGAGCCGGTTGTTTCACACCGGGAGTCATTGGTCACGATATTTTGAAAGATTACATCCTAATAGTCAACTATCAGACCAAAACCGTTACACTCGAAAAACAACTGGATCCAATAGCAACGGATACGAAAGGAATCGAATGGATTCCTTTCCAGTACGTCAAAGAGACTCATCTAATGAGAGTTCCTGTTCACCTTAACGGTCAAGGTCCCTTTGAACTACTTCTTGACACCGGGGCATCTGGAACGGTTATCACCCCATCAATAGCAAACCAGTTAGGAATTACTGATGACCAACCGCAACGCATTGAAGAACAGACAAATGCACAAGCCCAGGGGTGTTCTCAAGGGGTCTGTGTTGGTCCTACTGGTGTTGCAACCGGATTTGGCGCAACGTTAAACCAACTCTCTGTGGGTTCAGCCACTCAAGAGAACATGGATGTTGGCGTAATCGATCTCAAAGTAGTTACTCCAACAGGTGAGAATATCAATTATGGCGTTCTCGGATATCCCTTCCTGAAGAATTACACACTCGTCATAGATTACCC
>JABXGX010000346.1 GCA_016550405.1 archaeon
AGGGTCTTAAATCGTTATTTGGAATCACCAAAGTTAATGATTTAAGAAATGATTCTGTTGTTGAGATTATCAAAGCCTCAGCCATAACGGATGGACATAACCTTCGAATTGGTCTTATGAGTGGAGGAAAATGGTTTGAAACGAGTTCGAAAGACCAACCTACAATAATTTCACACCTAATAACAGAGAATGCAAATGATAGCCTGATAACTGGCGTATTAGTTAATCTAGGAAAAGGTCACGCAATAATCTTTAGTTTTGACCTTTTCAGTTCTTTGTCTTCAAACAGGGTTTATGATATACAACAGTTGATTTGCACAACTTTCAATGAATACTGTATCATTGACGCTGTGCTGTGTCAGAAATGGACAGTCGGCAATACTACATATTCGCCTTTTCTTTATCCGATGGAAAATTCTGACCCTTATCTACAAGAGATTATGGAATGCGCTCGTATTATGAACGAGTTCGGTTTCTGGACACGCCACAGCAATCTATTATATTATCACAAGGAGAATTGCTGGAGTTCATCTATAAAAATTAAAGGTCCCATCTCACTATTCGACAGCGTATTCAATACAACTATTCGCATTAAATATGATGGAGTTGTTCAACACATCACCGAAATGCAGCCAATAATACCTAAGGCCGTTTCATCACAAATTCAATGCGTCGATTTCCCTCCTAGGGTTCAATTATGCTGGCCAACAGGCTGGGAGCCTCCTCAAGTTGATTATTATCACCTTGCGCCGAACGAGGCAGCTGTAGAGAGTATGGGAGCAGATAATTGGATTCCACGAAGTGTTGAAAACATAATTGGGGCTTACAACCAGGCTCAACAATTTGGTTACAATGGATCAGGAATTCATGTCGGAATCATCGATACTGGCTTCTCTAATAGTTCATTATATAGAGAATATGAAACGACCCATGGATATCATCCATTTTACGAGGAGTACTATGGGTCGTTGTTCGAAGATGGGAGATACCATCCTTATAAAACTATATATCATTCAGTGGGGGGTAATACTCTCACAGTGTGGCCTGGTGACGATGGTAAGGGTCACGGAACTGCAATTACTTCAAATTTACTGGCTGCCGCTCCCGGTATTGATTTACACTTCTGGCCTAAGGGACCCTCTGATGAATGCATAACAGATGCATTGGAGCAGGCTATTAACATTAGTATCGATGTTTTGAGTTGTAGCTGGGGTTTTCCTTATCTTGATAATGGAACCTTTACAGAAATAACAAATGAAATTCAAATTGAAATAAGAGATGGGATACGTGAATTGAATCGGATGGGGACGATAGTTGTATTCTCTGCAGGCAATGGAGGATTTATTTGGCCAGGATCGGAGCCGTGTGTTGTAAGTGCGGGTGGTGTCTTTGTCGATTCGATTGGCAATCTTCAATCATCCAATTATTCGAGCAGTTTTAACAGCACCTTATATCCTGGTCGTCATGTACCAGACCTCTGTGGATTGGTTGGACCAACACCTTTAGGGATTTTCATTGAAATGCCAACACAGCCAAGATCGTTTGAGGATGTTTACTTTGGACGGAGCATAGCAAATGAATACGGTATTAATGATTCTACAGATTTGGATGATGGATGGATGGTGGCGAGTGGAACATCCAGTGCAGCCCCTCAGATTGCGGGTCTTGCTGCAATTATGAAACAGATAAATTCAACAATAAATGCAGGCGTATTCAAGTATCTTGTTGGGGCAACTGCAACTGATGTAATTACCGGTAAGAGTGCAATGAATGAGACGGCGACTCTGGGCAGGGATCCTGCTACGGGTTTTGGTCTAATAAATGTCTGTCGTGCTGTGTGGACCTACCTCTCTGCTCAGCCTTACGAACCTACAACGCTTCCTCTAGGACATTACTATAACTTCTACAGCTTTAACTATTCAGGGATGCCTGCCTACCACATTGACACTATTGGAAGTTCCTCTCAGTCAGAGTGGTATTGGTTCTTCGGGTTTACTGCTAACAGTACAAGCACCTTTGTGACAGATTGGACTGGCAGCCTTCACGTTACCGGCAATTTCAGATTATACGATACGTTCACTCCATATTTGCAACCGGGACGGCGGCACCTTAAGCTTTTTGTAATTTCTTGTGATGCCAACCAGATTATTAAGGTGCATGAAATCTTGGGCTATGCCAGTGGCACTTCTTGGCACTGGGTGAACACCGTCATTGATGGCTTACCTGCAGGGGAGGTTGTCCGGTTGGGTGTTGGTCGTATTGATAGTTGGAGTACAGATTGGAAGCTTACAGCTGAATGGTCGAATGTTACAATAGACGATGATTACTTCACCGCATCTAGGAGCATACCGTTATATCAG
>JABXGX010000072.1 GCA_016550405.1 archaeon
AAGTGGTCTTCAGCTTCTTGCAAAGCTGTTATCAGAATTTCAAAAACTTGTGGAGGTAGATATTGCCTTAGTTGTTCCGCCCCAATTGCCTCCGAAGTTGTGGCTTCGAGAATATTGATAATCTGATCTCCCTCAAGAACAACTTGGCTGCTGGAGATTTCGTTTCTAATTTTATCATTTGCCCATATTTCTGTTTCACTTACCTTGGTTTCAAACACCTGTGATGCCGAACGGAGACGATCATACTCTGCATCAGCCCCGATTGAAAGGTCCCCAGTTCCTGTAATCTTTCCAACAAGTTCGATTAATTCGTTGAGTGCAGGAAGATCAATTTTGTTAATGAATGCCTGAAGAGCTGGTGTTGAGGGAAGTTGGGTCATTGCTTCAGCAGCTGCGCATATTGCTAGAATCGTGTCGTGGTTTGTTGCATAAAAAGAGATAATTGATTCAGGAGAAACATCTGCAATGCTAAACTCGCTTTTGAGTATATCGAGATTCCCTGCGTGTTCTGCAATTCCACTTACACTGCCCATTTCTAGTGAGGCAATCACATAGTCATATGATTGGAGATATTCGTCTAATCGTTCACCAGGTTTCAGTTGAATAATTCTTGAAGTCTTGTTTGCACCAAATTCCTTCAGTTGTTGATATGCGGCTTCGTTATCTGTAAGTATCACTCTCCATGTCGCTAATGAGAGATTTGCTCCCCGTCTTAGTGGCCTTGCATTTGAGAGAAGCTGACCTAATTGATCGAGTTGATTCGGGTTGCTTTTTTTCACTAGTTCTTCTGCTTGTTGAAACCATTGAAGCCTTTTCTTTATAGTTTCAATTTTCGTTGAGGGGAGAGGATAGTAGAGTGAGAGTTTATCCTTGGCAAACAAGCTATTTGCATACGATTGAATTATTGTGAGAATTTTTGTATAAATTTCCTGGATATCCTTGGTCTTCAACACTTCAAAGGCACTAATACCTTCGCGAAGTGCATAGGCTTCTTGTACGATATCTAATGCCTTTTTCTTTCCAACCCCAGGTATACCTGCGAGTGTTGCTACTTGTGCATTCACTATAATGTTTAGGGCTGCATTTTCTGACCCAAAGATATCAATTAGTTTCTGGATAAGGCGGGGCCCTACACCTGGAATTTGGTCGAGTCGATCAAGCTCTGGCAAATAGTATCCTCCCTTGATACAGTGCATCTTAGGATACTGTATTTAATTTCTACCCCCCTTCATAGAAGTGTACAAATGACTTTTTAAGGAGCATATGAGTTTGGCTGAGATTACTCCTAAAGTACCTAGGGGCTAGTGAACAGTGACTCAAATTCTCTATTTAGCGCTAATCGGACTTCTTGTAGCCTTCATAGTGACCTTCATTGTGATGCCTTATATCATCAAAATAATGAAGCGAAGAGATATTGTTGGAGTTGATGTACATAAATTAAAGAAACCTGAAGTCGCCGAAATGGGTGGTCTGGGAATCCTCTTTGGCTTAATCATAGCCTGTTTGGTATTGTTTCTTGGTTCTGGATTCATTGATTTAGGTTTCTTTGATATCCGGATCTTAATCTTTCTTGCTGTTCTTTTTATCGCTGGGTTAATTGGTATAATTGATGATTTGAAGGCTCTGGGACCCAAAGTCAAACCACTTTTGACAATGCTTGCATGTCTACCAATTCTTCTGTATACATGGACTCTGGGATTAATCCCTCCCTTCCTGCCTGCCTATATTCCTGCACCATATTTGCCCTTCCTTGGGGCAGCGCGGTTAAGCATTGTGTACCCGCTCATCCTTATTCCCCTAGCTATCGCCATCACATCTAACGCTGTGAACATGTCTGATGTTTTCAATGGCGTGATGCCGCTTACAACGATTATCATGTTCTTTGCGCTTCTCATTGTATCAGTGTTTATGATGCTCATTGGAATTGCAGAGGCAGGTTTAGGGCTATTATTTTCTTCCATTATGATTGGAGCGCTTTTCGCTTACTATTATTACAATCGATATCCTGCAAAGGTGTTTGCGGGTGATACGGGTTCTCTTCTTGTGGGAGCAGCGTTTGGAGCTACCGCGATTATGGGGCGATTGGAAATCGTGGCAATCATAGCACTCTTACCTGCAATTATGAATGCATTTTATAGTCTAGTAAGCATTGGTGGATTGCTCGAAAGACGCCAGATGAAGGCTAGACCAACCGTGTTTCAAGAAGATGGAACTTTAGCCGCTTCAAACGATGCGAATGCGCCTCTTACTTTAACCCGTTTGGTCGTTGCAAGAGGTCCATTAACAGAGCAGCTTATTACTTTGTCATTAGCCACTCTTACTCTTGCTAGCAGTATTCTAGCAATTTTAACTGTGTTTTTGATTCCATTTACCCCGGGCATAATCATTTCGTGGCCATTTTCGTTAATCTTGCTTTTAGTACCAGCCTTCTTAATTTTAGGTGTCTATTTGGTGCTTCGGAAGAAAGACCAGTTAGGTTATCGGTTAGCAGGTCTTGTGGCGATAATGGTTGGAGTTTGGGCCCTTGGGATGGCTGGATTTGCATTATTGGATTACCTGTTATCCTATTTCCAGAGTCTTTGGTGGCCAGTTGTTGGGTTCCTATTTGTGTTTGGTTGGTTGACTTTGTGGTATTATTCAACTCGCCTGTATTTCAGATACGAAATGAAGAATTCGCATTCAATCACTTGACCATAGATTTAGATTTTCCCTTTTGCCATCGGTATTCAAAGCTTTGCTGAAATATCGCGACAATCCCCTCGTTTGCTGAAAAACTTGGTCTGTATACATATCTCGGATGCCCACGGTTCCGTTGAGGAGAAGCCCAAATAAGAAATACTACCTTTGAGGAGTCAGCTAGGGTTCCTCGGACTGGAAATTTCAAATCTGATGGTTGGCGAACCCCCGCCTTCATTGATTTGAGTTTCTCGACGACATTATGTGTTACGGGGTGTTCCATGTTCATTAACACTCGAATTTTTACGCCTCGTGCTAGGGCTTTTTTCAAGTCCTTTTCGACTTCGTCGAACCAACTAAAGATATCTGTAAAGATGTCAAGTGTCTTTTCTGCCCCAATAATTAGTTTCTTAGTTCGTTTCTCAGTTTGGGCCAAATTTTCTAATGATTCTAGGAGATCCTCGGGTTTTATTCGAAGCCTTTCGCGCCAGAATATCGGGGAAAGCACTTCTTTGACTTCTTGACTTGTTTGTTCAAGTTGACGTATTGATTCATCTACAGAACGTTTTCTTATCTCGAGAAGATTCTGAAAGCCCTCTTCTGGACTTAGGATTTCAAATTTCTTTGGTCGTCCTTCGATGATAACTATTAATCCCATATCCCGAAGGTTTTCGAGGACCCCATACACTCTGGGAATTGGAATATTCGCGTTTCGGGCTACTTCTTCTGCATTCATTTTCGCTCCTTCAACGAGAACGAGGTATGCTTGGGATTCGTATTCGGTTAACCCTAGTTGGCGGAGTCGTTCTGCTGCTTCCGAGAGTGACATGATTATCATGTTTCATTTAGAATTCTCCTAAATTATCGTTTCGAATAAACTGGTTTAAACGTAACATCGGTAACTTTTTAGGGAATATTCGATTCTCTAGCGATAAGTGGACACCATGAAACCCCTTGGATTAGGAGTAATCGGAGCCGGAGCGTGGGGAAAAAATCACGTCCGCGTCTTCTCTGAACTAGAGGAAGCTTCATTGATTGCGATTGCAGATAGAGATCCAACGCGCGCAAAGCCGTTAGCGAAAAAGTTCAATGCGACTTACTACACTCAACCTGAGGAGCTATTAAAACACAAAGATATCGATGCCGTAACAATATGCACTCCCACAGTAACACATGCTGATTTAGCCTTGGAAGCCGTTTCTGCAGGTAAGCACCTTTTGATTGAAAAACCTATGACAGATACTGTTCAACAAGCTCAACGTGTAATTGATGCAGCGAAAGAATCGCAGTTGTTCCTTATGGTTGGTTTCGTGGAACGGTTCAATCCATCTGTTAATACGGCAGCTGAAGTAATTGACCAAGCCAAAATCGGTGAACTAGTTTTAGGATCAGCCCGACGATTGGGACCCTTTGTACCGGGTCGAGTGGCAGATATCGGGATAATCAAAGATATGGCAATTCATGACATTGACATTGCCCGTTTCTTAGTCAAACAAGAGGCAACATCAGTTTATGCAATCGCAGGAAACCTTTACCATAAATACGAGGACCATGCGAACTTAGTAATTCGATTTGATGATAAACCAACATTCTTCATTGAGTGTAATTGGCTGACACCATACAAACTCCGAGGATTGAATATCACGGGTTCAGAGGGAGTTATTTCTTTAGATTACATTTCACAGGAGGTGAAAATTGGTACAAGCCAATGGGAACAAAAATCAACTTCGCCCTGGGAAGAGCCCCTAAAACGAGAGCTTCAACACTTTGTGAAAAGTGTTTTAGAAAAGAAAGCTCCCCTAACATCTGGTTTAGATGGGCTAGAAGCCCTTAGGATTGCTGAAGCGGCACTCGAAAGTGCAAAAAATAAACGAATAATCTATCTTGAGGAGTATCGGTCAAGTTGAATACACAGATTCATGCATCAGCACTTTTAGAAAGGACAGTAAGTCTTGGACATGGATCCATAGTAGAAGCTTTTGTAAACATTAGGGGAAAGGTGGATAGTGGCACACGGTGCTATTTTGGATCCGGTTGTTTCATTCAGGGTCCAGCTTCTATCGGAAAACAAGTTTATTTCGGAGAAAGAACTACACTCGGTTTCCCAGACCAACAGGCCATTAGACAATTTCAGCAGGGTAAAGTTGAACTGCCGTGGGTTGGCTTAAAGGCAACAAAGATTGGCGATGAGTGTATCATCCGATCAGGTACTGTAATTTATGCAGGGTCTCAATTAGGTTGTAAGGTTCACACAGGTCATAACGTTTTGATTCGAGAACAGGTGAATGTTGGGAATGATTCACTAATCGGCACCGGGGTGATTATCGATGGAAAGTCCACTATTGGAGAAAAAGTGTCAATCCAGTCGAATGTATATATCCCGTGGAATACCTTAATCGAAAATCATGTATTTCTCGGACCCAATTGCATTCTCACCAATGATAAATATGTAATGCGATTTCCCTTCGAGTTGAAAGGTCCTATCATTCGTGAGGGGGTAAGCGTTGGAGCAGGGGCTGTTATCATGCCTAATATTGAAATTGGGGCTGAAGCAGTCATTGGAGCAGGAGCAGTAGTAACAAAGGATGTAGCTCCAAAATCCATTGTTTTTGGAATTCCAGCCAGAAAGAAAGACACCGTCCCCACATCTTGGAAGAAGCCCTTAGAATAGGCGTCTTTCGTTATAAATCTCGATTCAGGGTAATGTATGAATTCAAAGTCGTTTTGTGGTTACGCTTTCTTTTTTTATTGTTGATAAGAGAATGCTTAAATACGTTAAAGGAATCGACAAATCGAAACCTGATATCGGTGCGTGTCTTCGTGAAGACTAGAGTTATCCTTTTACTTCTAATGATGTGTCTGCCTATCGTCTTTACATTTGGACCACCGGTTGCTGGTGACGGCTCACAGCTGGTTATTACAAACGTTGAACGAAACGCCCATTTCGAAGAATACGGCATGGTTATCTTGACAGATACTATCACGGTCTATAACCCGGGACCCGAACCTGCATTTTCTGTCTTTACAGCATATCCTCTTACAAAGGTAGATGAAATCAAGGAATTTCGCGCAGAAACTTTAAACGGCACAGAACTTCATTACCAGCGTGTTCCACTTCTTGGTACAAACAGTTCAGGATGGGAAATCTTTCTCCCTGAACCGATTATGCCCTATCAAGACACGATCTTAATTACTCAAATGGCAGTTGAAGGATTAACTTCACAGACCTCAGCGACAGCGACCTTGGTGTTTTCAATTGTTCCAACTAGTCCTTATTTCATTCAGGAGTATGAAACCACACTCACTTACCATTATGCATTAACAGCAGCAACACAAGAATACTGGTCAGGAGATAATGTACATCCGTTTTCATTTCTCGAAAGGACGGTCGTTCTAGACTTTATGCCAAATGACTTCCTACCATTAGTTACCTATGTAGAACTTTATAGGTCATTAACAGTCGATGCATGGGGTTATCTTCAGGTCCATGAAGCTCATTCTCTCCGTGTAGATAGCCCAAACCCTGATTTTTCAAATAGTGAACAGAGATGGACAAACATTACTCTAATACTACCACCTGGAAGTGAATTCCTTCGAGTCTATGATCAGGTGGCGAACTTATCCAGTCAAATCGGAAAGCGAGCTACTGCGATAAACTCAGGAGTAATTTATGTTTTATTCCAATATCATTTACAAAAGGACGATATTTATACAATTTATTTTGATTATCGAATTCCCCTCGATCAACGCCAGATTGTGTTGCAAACGGGATTATTTCTCAATGTGCAATTGCACCTTGAATATCCCTTTAGAATTGAAAAACAGATAACTGAATTCGTGCTTCCAGTTGGAAGCTGGCTTCAAAATATACCTCTTAGAGCCAAAGTCACTGTCACTCCAACAGGCCAATATTTGATTTCTATTACCTCTACAAATGTTACCTCAATTTCAAATAACGAAGCCCAGATATTCTATGTATATCCAATTCCTCCAGCATTGGCTCGACCCCTAATCTTCTTTACAATTGTGGCACTTTTCTGCCTGGGTTATCTCGCAGTCAGACGAATTTCCTACTTCAGGGAAGAAGAGGAGATTATTGCAGCTGTTGCTGAAGTTGACCCAGCAATTCTAAGTGAATTCTGTGCCTTATATGGAGAAAAAATCGCACTTTTACTTCAGACCGAACGTTTAGAACAAACAATGCTTCAGGGCAAAATCTCGAAGCCCAGATATCGAAAGGAGAAGAAGAATTTCGAACGGAAGATGCGTACCCTTGATAGAGAATTATCCGGGAGAAGTCAACCAATAATTGAAGCGGGTGGGAAATACGAATCTAGCGTCCGCCAACTTGAACTTTTAGAAGCTGAACGTGTTAGTTCCATTGAAGCCCTTCATGCCCTAGAACAACGATATCGACAGAAGCGTATCACTGCTTCTGTATATCAGAAATTACGAAAAGATTTGCAGAAACGGCGAGATAAATCAGTAAGCCGAATGGATCGTATTCTCTTAAGCCTTCGAGAAGAATTGACTGGATAACTACAATCTTCTCAAGCCGAAAGACTCAAGAACTACGAACGAAATGAATCGCCTTCAAGGAAATCTAGCCCGGTAGTGTAGCGCCTAGTTAGGGCTGCAAAATGGTCAATCATCCGGGGCTTTGGAACTGTGACTCTAAAGAACAGTAAAGCTACCCCGGGACCGCGGTTCGAATCCGCGCCGGGCTACCATCTTATTAATCTTTAGAAATTAAGCTAGGATACCAGTTTCGGGTTTTTCCTGTTGCCGTTTTTTCATCCCACTCAGCAAGAATTCTTACTGCTTCACAGGCTGTTTGACTAGCCTCTCTTTCACCAAGGGTAGCAAATTCATCAGTCTCCCTGTTGGCAAAAACTGTACAAATCGTTCCACTTCTTAATCCGAAAAGGTTTGAGAGTGTAAATAAGACAGAGGATTCCATTTCAAAATTAAGAACACGCGCGGCCTTCAAATCAGATATGATATCGTTCATAAAGGATTGCCAATAATTCTGAAATCCTGGGCGTCCTTGCCCTGTGTAGAAGCTATCTGTCGTGCATGTTATTCCAACATGATATCTGTATCCAAGACTTTCTGCTGCTTCAATCAGTGCTAAAATCACTTGGTGATTGGCGAATGCAGGATACTGAGGCGGAACATATTGTGAAGATGTACCATCATATCTTACAGCTCCAGTTGAAATTATTAAATCGCCACATTTAATCTGCTTTTGAATCGCCCCTGAACTCCCCACCCGAATCAAGGTGTTTGCACCAATAGCCGCTAGTTCCTCAATCGCGATTGCAGTGGCAGGACAACCGATACCTGTCGATGTTGTGGTAATTGGCGCTCCTTTGTAAGAACCAGTAAAGGTTAGATAGGTTCTTTTATTCCCCACTTGGCTAGCTGTGTCCCAGAGTTCAGAAATGAGTTTTGCGCGGGTTGGATCACCAGGCAAAAGCACAGAGGTAGCGATGTCGGCGGGTTTAAGTCCAATGTGGTATTGTACTTTATCAGCTGTCTCGGGACGATTAGCTGATTTCCATTTCTTCATCTAATTTACCTTCTATATACAGAAAGGGTCATTTCGATCCACGTCGATAACTGGGTCGTACTTTCCGTGTGACTTTTTCTTCTCGTTCTTCAATTCTTCCTTCTTCGATGAGAAGTTCAATGGTTTTATCAAGTTCAGATCTACTAAGTTGATTTGAATTGGCAATCTCTCCGCGTGGTTGACCCGCATTATACGAGTCGATTATCTTGTTTAGTAGTTTTTCTCCCATATAGACATGTTTACCCTGAGAAGTTATGAGCATTCCTTGAAGTTTTGTTACCTTCGATTTCACCATTCGGTTCAGTTCTACTTCAATTTTTGCAGGCGTCTCATCTAATTTTTGGGCTAATTCAATTAGAGGTATTCTTTCAACTTCTTTTAATTCACTTCTAAGACTTCGAATGAATAGCCTTCTCCGATAGTAAAGAAGCCCAATAATTAGAATGGCAATTGAAATAACGAGGCCAAGGATTCCATAACTGAGCAGTGGGTTAAGCGCAAACGTGGTTTGAATAGCAGTTACCAAAGTTATTGTATTTTGTGATTGAAAAAGTACAAAATCAATGACCAGCAACACAATTGTTATTCCAATTATCGTAAGCAGTATCTTCGAGATTCCCGATTTCCATCCCATAAATAGCCCTCAATTCACAGTTTCAAGGTTACTAGCCAATGTAGCTAGCACTTTCGGATTCATCTCGAGGCTCTTGTCTTTCACGTTGCTGAAGGAGATGATACTTCACCTGGGCGAAAATGCCCTTCATTTCATCAATCTTCTGTTCTAATTCAGAAAGATCAGCTTTAACACCAAATCGGTCATTAAGAACTTCAACGATTAGTTTAGACGCACGAGGATCTAAACGAAGTAAAGGAACAGTTTCGGCTAGTAGGCATACTCCTTCTATTCCATACTTTAGATTAGCCCATGCTGGAATTACACCATTTGCCCCATTAATAACACCGTCAACCATTGGCTCAACATACTCTAGCTCAGTGAAAAAGGATTGGAATTTCTTTCCTGTTGATGAGACAAATACCTTTGGAGATTCTGGGTATTCTCCAGGTACGTAAGCCCCTGTGGCGGCGACCTTGGTGACATTTAGCTTCTTAAAGGTTTCAGCAATCCTATTTGAGAATTCATATATTCCTTGGGAGGTTGAGGGTTGAAAGTCACCGGATACGAGGAGAACATCATGTTTCAATGATGTATTTTTATGGAGATAGATTTGGCATTCAGGAATTTTCATCATGCCATCTTCGTCGATCATTACATGGGGCGGAAAGTCATCAGAGAGAACCTGTATAATTGGTTCTGCTTTGAGGCTGCGAATAATAACTTCAATAGCTAATTTTCCTACACTTGCGATTCCTGGCATACCAACAAGTGCTATTGGATCTCGCAGATTCTTTACCTCTTTTAACCAGATAATTTCGATCATTGGTAATCCCCACAGGGCGTTTAGGCTTCAGGAAGAGGAGATTTAAACTTTATGTCCTGACTTCTTCTCTACACTGATTCCTAATTGATTATTCCAGAAGAATATGCCGGAATATAATCAATTCGCTGACGAACTATTCTCAGTAAGGCGTTCCTTATCTTATCTTGATTCAACGGTAGAAGTTGGGAAAAATCATCCTGTATGACGCTAATGCGCTTGCATAAACTATCTGGGGCAATTACGATCAACTCACGATTTTGAGCGTATTCCCCCGCTAATATTCTAAGCTGTTCTTTTTCTCCATCAAAGAAGTGAAGAGTAAGTTGGAGATCTGGTAAGAAGAAATCTTGCGTGGATGTTTCTTGGTATTTTAGATTCAATTCAGCTAACACGGCCTTGGTAATGTGTACAAAATATGTTTCAAGTGCCTTACTTCGATTGAAGAAGTATAATGTATCATGCCCACAAACTTCACTTTGGATTCCAAGTCGTTTGGCTAAGGCCTCTAGTTTTTGTGCGGGTAAGTTCATATACCTCGCGAAGTATCGTTCAGTCCAATAGGTTTTGATTGCATTTCTTAGATGCAAACATAAGTTTTCTTGTTTTTGACTTATTGAATGCAGGTTGCCTTCTTTTGTTTTCGATGAAATACGAGAGGTTTGTACTTGCGGAAGTGGTCTTTCATTAGATGTGAGATTAGCCCAATTTACTAATGAATCGGAAAACCGCTGGACGTTCTCTTCGGTTAATTCCTGAATGGATATTGCTTGTTGTATATGAGTAATGTCCAAACCATCTTTCCTTAGTTCATCAATTGCCCTTAGTAATCTTACTTTTATTTTCGAAACACCAGTCGAAAAGATAGTAATTCGGAGTTTAAGCGGAGTCCTCACCCGAAGAATCCACTGAATCGAATCTATATCTAACTGGTTCTTCGGAAACAAGAGTAGCTCATGTGCTTCAGTTACATATACTTCAGTAATATCGCATCCGAGGGCGTCCTCAGAAACAACAAAATCGATATTCTGATTTCTTAGATTCTGAACTAGTTTCGATACAAACCCAGTAATTTGCTGATTGAACATTGATTATCAAAAATTCCAGTTGTAAATAGTACATAAGGTCATAACATTTCAACTACTAGAGATGGCCTTGAATATAGTGTCTGAATAACTAATATTGCGAACACTAAATTGAGGAGATTAGATCTGGAAATCAGGAGTCTGTGAAAAGATAAGTGTGTTCTTCATATCGCCGCCCATCAATAACGGAACCAGGTTCTTTCTTAGTTATTTGTTTAGATTTGAGATGAGTGAATAGTTGCTGGTTGGCTTCTTCAAGATTTACTTCTTTTAACCAAGAAAGTGGAACATTAGTGAACAAGGGCCTTGCAGGAACAACATGTCGAGTGGTTTTATGAGCAAACAAAATGTGTTGTAAGGCGCTTTCTACTACCTCTTCTTTCGTTAGTGAAGGAACAATCAACACGGGGCGTTTTTCTGATTGAAGACTTGCAAGAGCGTCAGCTTCTGTGCTGTAGATTATTTCAAACCCAATCTGTTGGGCAACAACTTCGACTTCAGCAATTTTATCATAGATTTTTTTGATTGGGAGTGAATCTTGAGGTGCGAATAATACTGCTGTTTTTCCAATGGCGAGGGCTGCCATAGCGTTCCGAGTATTTACAGTTTCATAAGCCTGCTTAGATGACTGCTGGATTTGCTTGTATCGCCCTTTAGTAATGACTCCATCAAGTAAGCTCTTATATGAAAAATCGCCGTCAAATTCTCGGTACCAAGCATATAATTCTATAGCGGGATTCTGATAATTCACTAAGCAGACTGGGACAATTTCACAATGAAGGTTTTTCAAAGCCGCAACTCTATGCATACCATCTAAAACAACATTTGTTTCTATATCAACGATAATTGGATGCTTCAGAATCTGCTCTTCAAGGAGTTCCTTTTGAAGTTGATTAAGTGCCGAAGGTATGGTTTCTTCATGTGTATAAAGGGAGTCAACTGAAAGGAACCTGATTTCCATTCGTAGTTGAGGAGTATTGATAACAACTCCCATAAGCAAGACTCCGTTAAATTCATTTTAGTTGGTTAATTCTTATCAAAAAGTGAGAACCTAGTTAAGCCATAATTACGTCCTCATCTTGACGAAGTATCATTAAGCGCGTAATATAACCCGCGATACGGTTACGCAGCCGTTTAGTGGTGTTTGTTAGTAGTTCGTCGACAACCTCTTTGTTCTGATCAAAGTCAGTTGAAAAACTATCAGAGTACCTTTCTACAAGTTCTCTTGATAACCTCTTCACCAAGACCGTTCTAACCTTACCCATATTGATTCACTCCAGTTATTCATGATGATACGGCGATACTTTTAGTAGGCTATTAGGATTTTGTAGGTTTGAAAGAGTTACCCTTTTTTAATGTCACCACGGTCGAAAGTTTAAAAAAGCGACGCTAGAACTCATTCGTCATAGCCGCGTTAGTGTAGCCAGGTCAATCATCTGAGGCTCTCGACCTTAGGACCGGGGTTCGAATCCTCTCGGGATTCTGTTCCGTCTGGTGAAAATCCCCGACGCGGCACCATTTTTGAGCTCACTCTATTTGAGTTATTTTAATTCAAGGGCAATCTTCGACACAATTCGTTTCAAAGATTCTTTGCTGAAATCAGTAGTTGAGAAGTTGTATTTTTTCTTTTGTTGTTTTAGTAATTGTGTACTACCTCGTTGGAAAGATTTCCAATTGACTATTCTAGAAAAAATTCCAAAAATCTGGCTATATTGGGGATTGTTGACCAAAAACACGTTTAGTTGATCCAACACTGTGGGGTTAAACTCAACTAAGTGTGAAGAAGGTGTTACATTCTGAGCAAGAGGATAATAACTCGTTATTTCGAGTGGAACCAGTCCAAAAATTGGAGAAACAAAAATCGTATCGAATAAGTGTTGAGCGCTGGGGATTATACCTCTGATTTGTTTTCTGAACCGTTCGAATTCTTTTGTGGTGTGGTATGGTGTATTTTGAGGAGCAGAAAGCAATATCAGTGTATTTCGTTGGGGCTCGGGAGAGATATATTGTTTGATTTTTTCATTATGTCGGATAATTTCCGGTTGGTATAGTGACCAGTGGCTTGAAATGTAGATAGCTCTTTTTTTTGTAAGTGGTGAAGTTTGTTCGAAAAGCGGTTGATAATTTAGTAATTGATTCATGGCATCGACTAAAGCAGGATGACTACTTAGCCTGCTTTCAACCAGTCTCCAAAGACGTCCCTCCCTGATTGCGTGCTTAATTCGCTTAATCTCATTTTGGCAGATATACAGATTGTGCTCAGCCAGTACTTGAACACGCTTCTTTCTCTCAAGTTGTTTCATTTCAGATATTGAATACTGGGTACAGATAGGACATGTGCAAAAGTCTTCATGAAGTTCTGAGAGCCGATAGGTTCCTTCAGCTGAAAGAAGTCGATCATTTTTAGCAAATAGTGCATAAGCTGCTGAATCAAACATATCACACCCCATTGCGACTATTAAGGGGAAAATCAGAGGATGACCAGCCCCGAATAGATGAACGGGTTTATCGATAGATATGATGCTTTTTGCAGTAAGGACCAAATCAACTAATTTACTAAATTCGTATTGTTCCATTAGCTGAGTTGGACTTCCGATAGCGTAGATAGAAAAATCAAGTTCATTAATTGCATAAGCAGCCTTCTGAACAAGGTCAAGGTAAGTTCCACCTTGGATTGGACCAACCCATAAAATACTGGATTTTTGACGTTGAGACATCGAAGCATTAGCCCGGCGAAGCGTTTCTTCTACAGTGTGTTCTGCTTCAGCGTATTTTGCTTTCCCCCCGGTTGGCACATCTAAGATTACGGCAATATCGGTTTCAATGTCCTCTTGAAATTTTATTACTTCTTCAGGCGTGATTTGAACATCGCCATAAACTAGGAGTTGATATGCGCCCGAATCAGTCATAATTGATCCAGGAAAATCGAGAACATCATGGATTTTTCCTTGTTTACCCATTTTTGAAAGTAAATACGCATTCGTGATTATTATTTGACAATCGAAGTCCTGAAACATTTTCTTTGGAGGTATTAATTCTCTTGCAGGATGAACAACTGGTACAAAAGTTGGTGTTTCAACTAGACCACTCTTTGTTCGGAACTTAGCTATTCGAGCAAGTAAATCCTTTTGAATGATTTCTATCATTGCTAACGCGGCTTTTAGGTGGAGATTTCTTCCTCTTTTGCTTCTTGTTCTTCAACAAATCTAGTGTATACTTTTCTAATCCTGTCTGCTAGTGGTCCTGTGCCTTCTACACCTTGTTCAGTGACACGAACCTTGTTTAAGACAACAATTACTCGTGCGTCTTCAAGGAACCTAACCTCTCCAGGAGGGAATAGAGTTTCGAGCTGCTCTGCTAAACCCTTCAAATCAAAGGGATCTTCTGTTTTTACCAGTTCGAGTATCGTATGACCAGTAATCAATATTCGGTGAAAGAGATTTCCTTTTGTATCCCGTGCTTCACCTAATACAACGCTTAGAGTTGAGGGATCATAACCGCGCATCTTACCTGTTAAAGATTTACCAGTGTTGGTAGTTACAACAACTGTGGCTCCTACCAAAGAGGCCAATTCTTTGAAAAAGTGTCGAGCCCCTGTACTTTGCGACATAATGCGTCCTCCAGATTTATTGGTTTTGTGTAGTGATTATCCATCCGTTTTTATATGTTGTTGAGCCACATTATGGGGTATTCCATAAAGATAGGTGATGTTTTGGTTACTTCTACTGGTACTGTTGAAAAAAGCGAAACCCCGCAGACTCAGATTTATCAGTATTCCATCAATGTCGGAAAGCAAATCAAGCTTGAATTTGAATTGCCTTATAATGTTAGCTCACTTCGAAATGGTCAGAAAGTCAGCATTTCAATAACTGCAACCAAACCCAAATCAAAGAAGGCGCTCCTTACACTTCGTGGGGAGGTCCATCAAATTGAGAAGATTCGGTCGACTACAAGATATGTAATCTTCTTCTCAGGGTTGCAGGGGAGTATTTCAACCAAAAGAAGTATTCCTAGACTTAAAGCAAAGAAACCAGTATTTATCTCGATATCAGGCTAATCTTTCGTAGAATATCAGTCCCTGCGTTCCTTTACACATAGAACAGTTTCAATGACGTGTCTCTCAGATTGAAAGGATTCGTCAAGTGAACACTTTCGTCCATGTGCGAAAATTTAGTCGCCCATAGAACACACACTACCTCCCCAAAAGCCTGGTTAAGAGTTGCATCACTTTGAGGATTTAGAGCCGCTTAAAGTGATGCTTAGATGGAAAATCTATACTGTAGTGAATGTTCGGGACACGCCTTACTCACAAACGGTGAATATGTATGCGAGGCCTGTGGCTTAGTATTGGCACGACAAGTAGTCAGCTCACCGTACCAAATATACGAGGAGAATAGCAGTTCTTCTTCCCAGTCAAAGGCATATGTTGCTTTGGGAAAGCGATCTGTAATGGTAGGCGGGTTAGGAAGTTTCATTGACTACCAGGCTAGTCGCTTCTTCTATGATCGAACGGGCAGACCACTCGCACCACCGAGACAACGTTTGTTTCGAAGACTCAAATACGATTATAATCTTCGTCTTCGAATCGCGAAGCGAGAAACTACATACCGTGCATTGAGATCCTTAAGTCGTGTGGCCGATTTACTCTCATTAACAGACAGCATTAAGGATCGGGCTGCATACTATTATCAGAAGATGGACAAGAAGCTTGAGAATAGCGATATCACAAGCCATCTTACCCTCATGGCGTATGGGTTGATGTTAGCAGTACGCGAGTCAAAAGAAAACGCACCCATAACACTCCAAGAAATTGCGGAGGCCTTTCAGAAACTTGGCCATCGTGTAACAAGCCGTTCAATTATTCGCCAGGCTCTCTCAGTCAAGAAAAAAATCTTACTATCACCCAGAAAAAGAAATAGTGAGGACTACTTACAGCGTATTGTGTCACAGACGATCAATCATGCTGCAGTTCACTTAAGGCTCCGTCGTGCCGGCTTGGCGGTTCAAGAGTATCAAACAGATTTGGTAAAACACGCTAACCAGTTATTTAGCCGAATAAGTGTCTCAGAACGTGGCGGAAGAAACCCGTTCATCTTCGCAGTAGCAGTTGTATATAGTTCAGATTTGCTGATTGCGAAGAAGGCAAAACGCCGACCCATCCTTACTCAGCGGCTAATTTCGAAGGCAACAAATGCTGCAGAATACAGTGTACGAGATCACTATGCTAAGTTGTTGAAAGCCCATATTCTCCATATGCTACCCCAATGCTAGTTGACTGATGTGGAGAATAATTACTGCCAAGGTAAACAGGGAGAAGAGAACTACAGCCCGAAATACGGCAATACCGGCAAATAAAGCGAGAAGAAGCACAAATGGCATTGATGTGATTATTAATCCGGAAATCAGTATTAGAGTAGGAAAATCGTTCATTATCGACTGTAATAGAAGTAAGAGAAGCCAACACAATAGAATTAGTGCCAGTATTTGTGAAAGTAGCATTTCGTGTTGTCCTATATCTTTTGAAATGATATCAGAATGGTCAAGTCAGTGGCATTTATTGATATGTAGTTGAGCCCTTCATAAATAGGTCCAAGTACTTGCAATGAGCAGCTGTAAGTTCGCGTTACTATATGCCAGTCTTGAATGTATATTTTGAAAATCAATTGGTTATTCACTGCTTCAAGCGTTAGGTTTGGTGGAACGAGGATCTGTACCGTCTGGAATGTATGTTCTTGCACATTTACAAGAATTAACTCGTCGATTTCCTGCACAAATTGTTGGAACGCCATCACTTGCTCAGATTGTGATAAGACCTCAGTTGTTGTAAAGAACAAGGGAATTCCGACTGTTACAAGTAGTGTTAGATTTAATCCAATTATTACGATTTTTTCTAGACTTTGATTCAATTTGTCTCAAAAGTATCCATTATAAAGGAAATTTAAACTCCTATTTCCAAAGTTTCTTGCTTTATATAGGAATCTCAGAAGAAAGCCAACGGTAATAATGGTTTGTCCGTTCCAAGTCACTAAGACTCAAAATAATTTGAATACTCTTTCATTCAACTGTGACATTTGTTCAAGTTGTTCCCCTGAAAAGGGTAATATCACCACCAATTCCAAATGTCTTCAAGAGTTCCTTCAAATCTTACCCTTTATTGATGGCTTTTTTCAATGTGAATTTATTTCTCAACACCAAATACTTACTCTTCCCCGAACCGGAATGGAGATACTAAAAGAATATGCATCAATTATTACCAATTACGAATCACGAATCCATGGTATTTTAGGACAACACCCGGAAATTAAACAAAAATTGTTTACTAACCCTTTTGCAGCCTACAAGATTTTAACATCCACATATAAGAAAACCCAAAATCGTGTAATGCATGAATTTATTTCAAAACTGGAAAAATCAAGATTAATCTCACAGATAAAGAAACAACTTGGTAATGAAACCCAAGAACCTACGAAGGGGTTTTTCAAGACTTTCCTAGGTGTAGAAAAAAGAGCCATTGGATATTTGAACTCTCGACTCTTTGAAGACCCAATTCAATTGCTAAGTGCCTATGAAGTGGGACCTTTCTCAATTCGAATCCTTGAATATGAGGATATGCCTCTGGAGAAATTCTATCAGGTAAGTGTTTCTTTGGGTGATGTTCTATCGCCTAACCTATTACAGAATCTCTTCTTACAACAACAATTAGTTACATATGACGAAATAAGACTTCAAACTCTTGAAACTCTTGTTAACCGAAAAATCGCTAACTTTCAACAATACCTTGTCACGAATTTCAAAGAGCTTTCTAGCAAAGAGCAGAAGAATCTGGCTATTTATGCTACATCACAATCGTTGAACCTTACAAAATCTATGCCACTTCTCCTTGATGATGAGGTTCAGGAAATTTATCTAGATAAACCAGGTACAGCCTATTATCTTGACCATTCAGTGTGGGGACGATGTAAATCAAATTTAGTTCCACTTGAATCAGAACTAGCACACATTATTACCCGACTTCGTTTGGAAAGTCGAAGACCACTAGATGAAAGAAATCCTTCACTAAAGACAGAGCTCAAAACTAATTTGTTTCATGTTCGGGCGGCGATTGATATTCCTCCTCTCGCCTATGAAGGGGCTCACCTGAATATCCGAAAAATCAGAATACGAACTTTAACTTTACCCGAATTAGTTATGAATGGTACCCTTTCTCTTTCTGCAGCAGCATTTCTTATTATTTGCATGACTCTGCGAATTAACATCACAATAAGCGGTGAACCATCAACTGGAAAAACCACATTAGCTAACGCCATAAATTTACTAGGACCTCCTCACTGGAGAAAGATTTCAATTGAAGATGCACTTGAAAGCATTTCGATAGATGAAAGGGATAGACACAAAGTAACCTTTCAAGTTGATCCATTCGATACATTTGGAAAAACTCAATCTACCAAATCAAATGAAATTATCAGGTTGTTACACCGATCACCTGATTGGGTATTTTTAGGAGAAATTCAGACCGCTGAGCATAGTGCGGCAATGTTCCATGCAATAAGTGCGGGGATAAGAGGAGTTCAAACATGTCATGCGAATTCCAATGAGGAATTACTTCTACGTTGGAAGATTCATCATGGCATCCCGGAGGTGAGTTTTCAGTCTCTAGGATTGCTAGTCCATATGGTTAAGGAAAT
>JABXGX010000073.1 GCA_016550405.1 archaeon
CCTCCTACAGGTCCTCTCTTAATATGTCGGGCATGATGAGCGTTTTGCGACCCGGCGTTGAAGTGTGGACATCGTGGGTTGCCCCCACAGTCACATCTTGACGACACGTCATAGATCATGCAGGAGCCTGTCACATGCCGCATAACCTTCAACGCTGCTCCAGTGTCGCCACAAATTTGCACGAATCCTCATCAGAGGGATTCCTCAGATTCGTCCTCGATAGTGGCAATTATCCTTTCATTGCTAATAACAAAACGGAAACGGCGCCTCATAAAGACTTCCACTATTGATTCGAAATGCGCTGGTAAATAATCCGCCCATCTCGATCGATTTGCCCTGCTCGAATTCGCGTGGAGGAAATCGAAATTTGGTCTTCGGCTTTGACCATAGTCAACACCGCAATGTGTAGAAGAGGTAAATTGTGCTCCAGTCGAATTTCATTGATTTCTTTGGCAACTGGACATGTGTCTTCACTAACTACAATCAAATCTAACTCGGGCATGGTGATTGCGGGTCCGTATTTATTACGTAAGGGGCGGATAATATAGCGGTCACTATACCCTTCGCCATTCAACCATTTTTCTAATTCAGTCCGGCGTTCATCATAGCTAGCAATGATTTCCCAATCAGGTTTGTGTTTTACCATTCCTTGGGTTGTTAATCCGATTAGGACTTGTTTACCTAGTTCAAAGGCTCGCCGGAGGAGGGTCTTGTGTCCCTTATGCAAGCGGTCGAATGTTCCACCAATAGCTGCCCATTCATATGGTGGTTCCGACAAGACACAATACCTCATTTCTTGCTCTGAGGTTCTGCTGAAAAAGCTTTACCACAAGCCAAGAAACGAAAAACTTTCGGTTTAGCCGATACCAACAGTGTTACCAATACCTGCGATAACGATTGTGTCTCCTTTCTCCGTTAATTCCAAGATGTATTCTTTCATTTTTTCAATGACTTTTGGAATTGCATCCACAAGGGCTTTCTTCAGGGGAGTCAGGGCATCTTCCAAAGATTCTTTGATTACAATGGCGTCTGTAGGGATTTTATGCTCAAGACCAGAAATTTCCATCTTGTATTTTTCCACTCCCGCGCCACCAATTGCCGGACCGGCTCCCTCAATAACTTGGCCAGTATCTTCCCCTTCAAGTTTCAAACCGGCATCAACAGTGATAATTCGTGCAACTTTGCCTTTCTTGCGTTTGACAACTTCCTCAATCCCTTTACCCGGTTTACCAACTTGGCTTCCGGGTCCTTCCGCACGAATGAACCACAAATTACGCCCTTCAAATTCACCAGAAAATGCGACTGTGTGTTTGGCAATTGTCTCTGGCTCATTGGCTTTGATTTCTCTGGCAAAATGAGCCACTGCAAGTGGACCCATTCCGTCACCAATGGGTTTTCCATCAGCAAAAGCGCGAGTCGCCTCAAAGTAGGCTTTTGCCATTTGGAGAATCTCAGGCAGTTGCATCTGCAGCTGCATCGTGTAGTAAATGCTTTTAGTCTTTTTTCCGAGTAAATAGAAATGCCGAACTACCCGAAAGACATAGTATAGGGCATGGGCTCCGGATAGGACTGCTTCAGCATTTGCTTGTTCAACTGGAGATGCCTTGGTTGCAATCTTTGCCACGTGTTCCTCATGTCGTACTTCCCTTACGTCCAACACATGCTCAAGTCGCTGAATATATCCCGCGGGATCTAAATTGACTGGCTCAATCACAAAGAACTCGAGGAACTTGTCAAGTGTTGACTTGATTACCTTCTCTTCAACCTTTAAATCCTTGAACGTCTGGGTTGCGATGTTCCTTCCCTGTTTTGCAAGCACTTCAAGTTGCTTTACACCTGCCTCAGCTTGACGCTGCCAAATGTAGGACTGTAACCGCGTGCCATAGAGGTAGATGAACATGAAAAAGACTAGAAAGATAATCTGAAAAATCCAGTTGAAATCAACGAGTGGGATTTGAAACATCACTGTCACCTGTTGCAAGATAGTGTCGGAACGGATTCAACACGAAATAAAAACCTTTGCTTACAGTCAACTCACAACCCTTAAGACCGGAAAAGAAGTGGCGCAGTTCACACTTTTTCCGACACCTCTCGGATATCAGTACTCAGCGTGACGAAACCGGCTTAACTTCCGGGATCTGACGAGACCGGGTGTGACCCAGCTTCTATGACCGCGCCACCCAGCAGGATTCTTCCCCGATATAAAAATGTTGTGAACTCCTCTCAAAGAAAAATTGGTGGGCCGGCCGAGATTTGAACTCGGGACCACGAGGTCCCAAACCTTGCGAGAAAAACAGAACCCGTTTTCCTTCTCGCATCATACCGCTCTAGTCCAGCACAGGTTGTAACCGGATAACTAGACTACCGGCCCGATGCGCGTATAGGAATTAGTGGGTACTTGATAAATCTTATCTAAGGCTGCAAGATAGGTGAGTTAATTTTCTACTGTGAAATTTTACGAAATACAGTCTCCTTACCCACCATGCCCTTTTCTGCTAGTCGTTCTTTAGTTGGAATCATTAGTTCAGGTTGTTGAGATAAAGGGGTAATCACTTTACGAAGAAGGCGTTGCCAATTCCAAACTCCGAAGGTTGCAATGATGCTAATGATACTCACTAAAACGATCACAATTATTATTGTAAGGCTTGGTGGCATTACTTGCAATGAACTCACCAGAGGGATCAATGCCAACGGGAAAAAAATGGGAAATAGGGCGATTGAAAGAATTGCATATCTTTTCACACGACGTTGAGCACAATCTTGACAGGCTACTCCATCAAAGCCGAACATACCATAAGAGGAGGTTAGCGACTGTTGGATCCGTATCAACTCGTCTGAGCAAGCTAGGCATCCACAAATGGCACACCAATCATATACGACTCTTTCAAATTGACAAGAACAAATACTCCCTTCAGGAAAGGGATCGCGGTGAATTGTCTTCGATTCACGATATAAAAATAATGTCAAGAAAAGAAAATACACACCCAACACAATCCAAAACACGCTTATCCAATAATAGATCAAATCAAAAGTTAGGAGAAATACCCAACCCATAACCCACCCTAGAAGACCATTAATGAAAGAAAGGATAACCAGCACAACTCCCAGCGTAATTGTGGTCTGATACGGCTTGTTGGTACTAAGCACCCAAAGTCGTTTCATTCGCTTCCCTCCTTCAGAACTATAGCTACACTATAATATTTAAATGCAAATAGAGCCTCAGCCGGGATTTGAACTTCGGGACCACGAGGTCCCAAACCTCGCATCATACCGAACTAGACTACCGGCCCAGCATTGAACATGGGATACTAAAGGGAGTTGAAAAACCTTTGCACAATTTAGCTCTTCCGATACCCCATGCCCTCAGCTAACCCTTCAAACGGAAACCGAATGTAATAGTACGGCTTCCCTTCTGTGTAATTAACCTTCGGAGGCCTTGAAATAATCCCGAAATGCTTCTTCAAGAGACGCACGAGCTGTTTCAGAAAACCTCTGTCCCGTTGTTTAAGCTGAATGCGCTTCTTTTGTCTCGAGCCATCGGTATCTATCAAACCCCACATATAATGTTTGAAAAGAGAAGCGTTATCTGCAATCAACGAGGGAACGCTCATCTTTCGTTTCTTTCCAGATTGAAAACCCAATTCAATGAAAAAGAAGAAAACCGCCGCACAGTTGATATTAATAGCGTAACAATTTTTCTTTCTTTTATCTCTATGAATGCGTGGCTGATAATGAAACAGTTCTCTGATTAGTACTAATAGCTGTTCCATGTATTTTTTACGCCCCACAACATTTACTCGATAATAGTAACCCCTTTCTTTCGTTTACACTTGTTCAGGTTACCATCACCAGTAACAACACCCGCAAGGTATGCAACTTTTTCGCTAATCTTTGGGATTTTTATTCGTGTTTTTTTCGTGCAAATAAAGTCATTCTGAATTTTATGCCACACACGAGCTTCATTCAAAGCTTGGGAAATTACTTCTACATCTAAACTCTTCATTCTAATAGTTTGCATCTAAAAATATCTAAAAACTCATTAAATAAAATGGAGCCTCCGCCGGGATTTGAACCCGGGACCGTTGGCTTACAAGGCCAATGCACCACCACTATGCTACGGAGGCTTAGTTTCAGTTAGACATACACGGTAGATTAATTCTTCGGAGGGGTGTGGTGCGGGGGCCGGGCTTCGAACCCGGGAACTCCTACGAGACAGGATCTTAAGTCCTGCGCCTTTGACCAAGCTTGGCTGTGGGGTCTCCACTTGGGGAGATACCCCCGCGGCTTGGTTGTTGCGGGCGCTGACCCTTGGACACGCCCCCGCATGTTGGTGGGGTGAGAAAGTTGTTTTGGTGCTTAAAATTGCTTCGTGTGGATGAAGAGACGAGGAAAGTTGGGATAGGTTCAGATTCTAAGAATAATGCTTAAAAGGTACGAGCATGGGTTTAGTGCTGCCGAGGTAGCTTAGCCTGGTTGAGCGCCAGACTAGTAACCATTCTTGGAGTATTAGGGTGATACTCATAGGGCTTTGCCCCAGGGTCAGATTAATGTGATTGCTGGCGCACCGGAGAAATCTGGAGGTCGCGGGTTCGAACCGGAGTCTGTTGGGCTTCGCGGAATGCCCGCCCTCGGCACCATTCATTTGTTTGAGCCTCAGTGGCATAGCATGGTAGCGCATCGCCTTGGTAAGGCGAGGGTCCCGGGTTCAAATCCCGGCTGAGGCTCCACTCATTTTCTGATTACGCGATTTGGTTTTCCTAAGGGTATGATGAATTTTTAAGGGTTGAAGAGTTGAAGTGCTATGCGCTTGATTGAGCTTGGAGGTGCTTGATGTTGACGGTTGATGAGGAAAAGCGGTTTGCGGCTGAAGCGGCGTTAACCCATGTTTCCGATGGGATGTGCCTTGGAGTGGGCACAGGATCGACGGTCGAGATGTTCATCGAATTGTTGGTTGAGAAGATTGCATCTGAAAACATTACAATTACTGCGGTTCCCAGCTCATATGCTACACAATTACGTCTGCATGATGCGGGAATCACCACAGTCGCTCTCGGTGCGGTCACAAGTCTTGCCTGTGCGGTGGATGGTGCTGATGAGGTGGATTCTAATCTTGCACTCATTAAAGGGGGTGGAGCTGCGCTCCTCCGGGAAAAGATTCTGGCGGAAGCAGCGAATCAGTTAGTGATTATCGTGGATAGTGCAAAGCTAGTAGAACGATTAGGTTTGAAGTGTGCTGTTCCCGTTGAAGTTCTTCCCGCCGCCTTGGCTCTTTCTATGGATCGAATTCAACGTCTCGGCGGCTCACCTCTCCTTCGCCAAGCGCAACGAAAAGCTGGACCAATCATCACCGATAATGGGAATTTCATTTTAGATGTCACATTTCCCCAAATTAAAGATCCTGCCAAATTAGACGCCCAATTGAACGCAATTCCTGGAGTGATTGAAAACGGGTTGTTCCCCACGCAAGCCGATGTTGTTTACGTGGGCCAGAAACAAGGGGCGAAATTACTTCAAAGGTAAATCGAAACATGCATAAAGCACTACTTTCTCTCCCCACTAGTAATTTCTGGGCCCGTGGCCAAGCCGGATAGAATAAGCTTCTCCCGGAGAAGGCGCCAGCCTCCTAAGCTGGAAATCCCGGGTTCGAAAGCGTTTGCTTTAAACAAGCGCCGAAATTCCCGGCGGGCCCGCCACTTCTTGTCCGTTCATTTCTTTTCTGCCACGATATCCGCTGGGGAAACCAGATAGTAGGTCGTTTCGCCTTGCCGATCGAGGACAGCTAGCATCAGTTTCTTCCGATTACGTTTTGCTTGTTTACTAAACGCATCTAGTTCCTCTACTTTCAACGGTGAACCTTCTGAAATCGCACAAACAAAATATTGGGCGGTTACCTCATTGATTTTTGCTCCCCGTGGGTAGACACGAAACAACAACCCTTTCCCATACCCCGTTCGAACCACATATCCACGACTTCGCAAATCACTGTAAACGAGAAACCGCGTCCACAGCCCAGGACTACCTTCGGCCAATTTTTCGAGTAACGCTGAAAATTCAAGGACCTCGTCCTTAGATTTATTTACAGTAATGCGCTGTCGACGCGCTAATAACAACGCCTCTTCCGGCTCTAGTACTAGTCTTGTTGGGCTCTTCAGCGTACCATAATAACCTGCCTCAAACAACACAGACGCTTTCTCACCTTCAACCGAAACCTTACCACGCCATAACTTCGCTTCAATCGGCTCATCTGGAAGTTGTCCCCGCTCATTTTCAGAGACTGAACCATCAGTTTTCTCGTTCACCATAAGCGTCCACCATTATCTAAAGCGACAAGAGGCGAAGCTATATAACATTCTTCCCGTTTCCCTGACCTGATGACATCGTGGAAATCCCGTCTCACCACTGCATTTTCCCAAGCCACTAAAATCGCCATCCTGGGTATCGGCAACGATCTCAAAGCTGATGACGGCATTGGGCCCTATGTCATCGAACAACTCCACCAACGCAATCCTCCCCACATCGAACTTATCAACGCTAGCACCGTCCCCGAAAACTTCCTTAGCCACCTCGTCGATTCTCACCCCCACCTCATCCTACTCATCGATGCCGCTCTCATGCAAACTGAACCCGGCACCATTCAACTCATCGATAAGGACACCATCGGCGGCATTGCCTTCTCCTCTCATTCTCTTCCTCTCACCTTCTTTATCGAATACCTTGAAAACAACATCACCACAACCATTCTCATCCTCGGCATCCAACCCCTCACCAACGAATTCGCCCACCCCTTCTCCGAACCTGTTCAACAGGCTGCCAACGAAATCATCGCCACCCTTTCCAATCTTTTCACTCAAACCCTTTGAAAACTCTTATAAGCTCCTCTCGCAAAGCTATGTTTCGCAGTCCCGGCGTAGCTCAACCTGGTAGAGCGTCTGGCTGTAGGTACACACCGCACCCCGAGCCACACGGCAATGACCCGGTGTCAACCAACGCAGACACCAGATGGTTCCTGGTTCAAATCCGGGCGCCGGGACCATCCAATCCACACCAGCCACTCAGACCAGAACAACCTTTAAATCACCCCAAATAATCCACACAACACCGCGCCCGTTTAGTGTAGCCAGGTCTATCATCTGGGACTGTCAACCGTCGATGAAGATTCATTGATCTACAGAGCTCCTAGGACTCGGGTTCGAATCCCGGAACGGGCGCCACTTCTCCTCTTATCTATTATACGTGATTCAATCACATTTTGAATTTTTGTGGCAGTTTAATAAACTTACCACAACTAGAATGAGTAATAACTTGGATAGTTGCAAATGACTTCAGAAAAAAGATGAAGGAGGGGGTACCCTCCTTTAAATTGCCTTCAAGTATACTCGTAAGCTATTGATGTGATGTGTGCTTCTGCCCAACTGGTGCTAGTAATAGATCGTTGAACAAAGCTATCTGTGGGCATACCCCAAATTGATGCCGATACAAACGCTTGAGTTTCAAAAATAATTACAATGCGATAAGCATGGTACCTTTTGAGGTAAAAATAGCCATCACTGTATCTTGTCTTTTGAGAACCACCTTCTTGGATAAAATTACTGTAGTACGCTTCTTCAGACCAAATGCCCCTATCCCAATGCTCAGCTATCCAACGGCCAA
>JABXGX010000008.1 GCA_016550405.1 archaeon
CTAAGGGATGGTATCCTAAAAGCGCCATAGTTCTGCCAATTTTATACCCAGTTTCCTTTTGCTGCTCTCATCCTGCTTTAGGTCGCTGCTGAATAATCTCTATTCCAGGAAGACCTCTTGTTGTCCATCCAAATTGACTAGCACGTAAATCACTACAAGTATACCAACCGTGTATTTCCTCAAGGTTTCCACCAATGTCCTCCAAGCGTTATCGGGAGTATATTCATGCAGCACCGCGAGGGGGTTGGTTCTGTTTAGGCTCCCAGATTCCAATCCTCTTAAAGATTTTAATCAAAGGATCTAAACGTCCTTTTGAAACTCGCGAAACTAAATTCATTTCATCTTCAGTAAACGTGGAAAAAAGGGCTGCGAATAGTAAAAGTGTTAAAAACGAAATTCCGGTGATAATTAGACATTCGATAAGGTCAACTGGTGCAAACCACAAGGCTAGTACATAAACAATAATTGTCTGCACTAGACCAAGACTTGTTAATTGGATCGCTGCTTTCTTTCCAATAAGCTTCATTTCAGGTGTAAACCACAGAATTAAGCAGAATGCTAAGAAGTAACCTAACGTCATAGAGAGAGCAACGCCAAATGTTCCGAGAAATTGAACCCACCCTATTAAGAAGAAAAGAACAATAAAAATTGAAAAGCCGGCAATATAACTCATCTGAAACCATAGGAGTTTATAGGTATCTCCCTTTGCTCCACGAACCTTTCCCATAAATGAAGTGTAAGCGAAAATAACCATTGTCATTGTTGCTATCGCCAATAGCAACTGGTTTTCTGGGAGGGCATACTGGTCTCCTAGTATCAATCCTATGATTGGTAAACCTGCGAATGCTAAAATTGGTGCAACGAAGAAAACTGCAATAGAAAGGAATTTTAGTGCTGCTCCTAAGGCGATGTTGGCTTTTGAAGTACGGGTTTCAAAGACCTTCGTCATTATTGGAAGGAAGGGTATTAGAAGAATCAATATTGCTTCTGAGGCAATTCCGGTAATTCTGGTTACAAGGTGATAATTTGCCAAGTCCGCTAGCGAGAAGAAGAGAAGGATAATATATCTATCAATGAATGACCGAAGGGCTCGTAGAAGGAAAATAAAAAACACTGGGGTCGCAAATATTATCATCACTTTGGATGGCCATCCCACTGCATATGCAGATAATGACGCTCGCAGCCCACTTTTCGGGAGCATAAGAAGCAAAACAAGAAAATCTGCTATAAGCCATCCCCAGAATATTGATGTTATATTAAGAGTAAAGAAAAAGAATAAGAGTGGTAAGATGAAATTTAAAATGGTTTGAAGCGCACCAAAGACTAAGCTGAGTTCAATTTTGAGGTGTGCTTGATAAATCCAATTGAACAACTGGTAAATACTCAAAACCAAAACTGTTACTATGAAAATGATTGCATCAAGAGACCAGATTGGGACTGGTGTTGTTAGTAAGTAAAGGATTGCGGTAATTGGTGAGATTACAATTCCAATAACAATTCCATAGCCTGTCCATTGGTGAATGATTTTATCTCCTTCTTGTGGATCTTTCTCTGAAAGTCCTTTCTGTTGTAATACCCATCCAATCCATGGTGTAATTACTGAACCAAGAAAAGACAAACCTAAAGCAAAGATTTGGAGATATCCCATTTCGTTGGGAAGCAACCACCGTGCAATTAGGAAAATATAGAAGATTTGCACGCCACGGACAATGATTATGCGTATCCAACCAATAGAGGTTGACCGAGCATATCTGACAGCTAATCCTGGGTCTTTGGTTTCCTCAACCATGGTTATCTCACCAAATAATTAGGGCTGGCTTATTGTTCAATGAATTGGCTCTTTGCTGGTTAGTTTTTTTAAAGGTTAGTTTTGTGATATCCTGCAATCATTTGTTATTGTACATTGCATAAAGAATTATTCAGTCTGCATTAGCAACGTAATTATAACCTTCTTAAACCACTTATCATATTCACAATTCACCGTTTTCTAAGACAGGTGTTTAGATGGACCCCTTACTTCGCTGGCTCTTCAACATAAAAGACACACCAATCTTGGAAAAACAAACGCTAATGGATCTAACAAAATACGAAGAATATGCTTTTTGGTGGATTCTACACAATCGCATATATTATGATCTACTCCAGTTCCAGAAGACCAGGAAACGACGCTATCGCTCGTTTTCAAAACAGGTTCTTCTAGGGCGATCTTCACTTCTGTTCCTCTTCTATGTACTCATTCATGTCGTTCTATCAAAATTTCTTCTTCGTCTTTGTAAACGAAGTAAACGCTCTTCTAAGAAGTCAATACTGGTTACGACTGACTTTACATCATGGACAAATATGATACAACCAGAGACTAAAGTTCTAAGAAAAGGTCATATTGTATTTCAGCCAATCTTTGATAGGATTCGACAAAGAGGACAAGACATTGATGTTTTTTCAATCGCGCCATTTGGTTTTACTTTTCGCCGAAATATAAAACGGGCCATCAGCATGAAGGCAAGTCATCAAATGGGAAATTTTGTTCCTCTTGAATGCTGTTTCTCAATTCATCTGGTAATTAAACTCTTTAGAGCCAAGCGCCATTTCAGCAAAACGTTAAATGCATTACTAAAAACTACGACCACACAAGATGCCTTTAGGTTTCAAGATATTGATCTTTTTCTAAATTGCCGCAATTACTTGGCATATTATTTTAACACCTATCTTCCCCTTTCCGTGTTTTATTACGAATTGGCACTAAATGCGATTGAAAGTCAACACATCTCATTAGTTGTATTGATTGATGAATACCTGCAATTGGGGAGAGCCTTGCAGTTTGCTGCTCAAAAGAAGCGAATACCAGTAATGGCTGTGCAACATGGAATTATCCACAAATATCATCCGGGGTATGTCTATACCAAGGACGTCATATCACCGAAATACGGGGCTCAATTTCCTTTTGTACCAATACCAAAGAAAACAGCAGTCTACGGACCTCATACGAAAGTAATTCTAACCGAAGTAAGTTCATACCCCAAATCTTCAGTCATCGTAACTGGTCAACCTAGATACGATTGGTTGAAAAAAGCCCACGATATCTATCGACGTGACACCTTTTGTCAACGTTATAACCTGGACACAGCGAAACCAATTGCCCTAATAGCAACGCAACCTTTTCCTTTAGAAGAACTTCGGGTTGAATTCTTCGAAAACACAGTTAGAACCTTGAAATCAATTAATGATATCCAAATCGTGGTAAAACCACATCCGAATGAGAAATCGCGATGGCATCAAGACCGATTATCGAAACTCCAAATAAGCGCAATCGTTTTGCCGCCTCGTGGAGACACTGTTGAAGCGATTTTTGCAGCAGACATTTTCTTCTCTGTGAACTCAACAACTATTTTAGAAGCCCTAATGTTAGAAAAACCAGTAATTGTTGTGAATTTCTCAAAACTTCCTGAGGTACTTCCATGGACTACTGAGAAAGCCGTCATTGAAGTTACTGACACTTCTCAGTTAGCTAAAGCCGTCCAGCTATTGCTCAGTAAAGAAAATAAATCCCATTACTTACAAAAAACTCGAAACGCCTTTCTATATAACCACCTATTCAAAATCGATGGCAAGGCTACTGAACGTGTATTGAACATAATTGATCAATTCTTGAGATAGGACCCAAATCACTGTTCGTTAACCAGAACCCAGTATTTTCCTTTGCCATTGATCAGTTTTGTACTCATCGTGACGTTTAATCGGTAATGCCATTATTTCTTCGAATTCAGACTCGGTCCAACCAAATTTCTTGAGCACATATTCCTTGTCTCGCTGGAATTCTTTCTCATCATACAACGGTTTCTTAAGCTCACGCAAAGCTTCTTCGCGTCCTATCTGTCCCGACATTATGTAAGTAGATAAGTGGGCTTTTCGCTTATCGATGTTAAACTTGCGTGGGAGTATGTAAGCCTGGTAAAACTTCGTAAAAAGGGATTCGAAATGTTTACCACCATAGTCTTCCCAGTTAAAATCATCAATTAGGAATTTCTTGGCGCGTTCCCGATTATATTCTATATAATTAAGTAGTGGGCTGTTTTGGTATCCGAGGACCTTTTTCAAGTAGACTAATCTCAGAAATCCCAAAGTGGGGAACGTCTTCAGTTTCTTTGTGCCAAACTTGTTGTGGATATCTCGTAAATTTACTAAATCATTCTTAGTCCAAACCCAGCTTTTTGGCATGATGCCTTCCGTTACGAAATTACTTCCGCTTAGAATGTACTTTACTCCTTGTTGTTGTGCAACCTTATAGATGACTGCCACAATGGCATGATCTGTGATAGCTTCAATATCTACCACAGAGGCCTTGAAATAAGCAATTTGTAGGTCTTTGAATTCTTCCCAATCAATAACATGTGTGTATAAGTCAACATTAAGACGGTTCAATACCTTCTCAATATTGGTTACAGCAAGTCGGGAGTTCCAGCCGTTATCAAGGTGAACTGCAAGAGGACGTAAGCCCAGCTCCTTCGCTTTATATGCCATATATGTGCTATCAACACCCCCCGAAACACCCAAAATACAGTCGTAATTTTTCTTTTTTCCAGCTTCCTGAATTTTGCTAATAGTGCGTTGGAGTTCTGTTTTCTTTTCTTCGTCAGGAAGGATAATCTTGGCTTTCCGTATTTCATAGTTTCTGCAATGATTACAGACGCCATGGGAATCAAATTGGATGTTAGGATCTGTTGTATCCATCACACATCGAGTGCACATTTGATATTCGGCGGTCAATTGTAGTATCTCCATGTTCGTCATTTAAGATACCGTTTTAATTCTTCCTGAGTCGGATAATTGATCAAGACAGCTCTATGAGGGCCATGGAATACGAACATGCTTCCTGCCGCTACAGCGGATGCTCCTCCAAGTTCCACAGCCTCCTGGAAATGCTTTAGGTTTCCTGCTCCACCGACCGCAACAACTGGTATCTGGACGATTTGGGTAACGCGCTGCAATAATTCAAGATCATATCCTCCCATCGTCCCGTCTCGGTCAATTGAGTTCAGCACAATTTCTCCTGCCCCTGCTGCTTCTACTTCCTTGGCAAATTCTTCTGGTGTTTTCTTTGTTTTCTTTGTTCCCGAATGTGTGAACGCTTGATATCTTCCTCGGCGTTCTCTTCTAGCATCAATGGACACTACAACGCTTTGGCTTCCAAAAATCTGAGCAGCCTCTTCAATCAATTTGAGGTCTAAAGCTGCGGAGTTAATAACGACTTTTTCAGAACCCATTTTTAGGAGCTTCTGAGCGGTATTAATGTCATGTACTCCTCCTCCATACCCGAATGGCATAAAACACTCAGTCGCAATATCTTGAATCAGATTAAATTGAGGTAGACGGTTTTCAATTGTAGCTGTAATGTCTAGGAAGACGAGTTCATCAACTTCTTTATCGTTAAAGATGCGAACGGCATTAATCGGATCGCCAACATAAGTTGGATTCTTAAATTTGATTGTCTTCACTAGTCCCTGACCCCGAAGCAATAAAACGGGAATTACTCGGGTCCGTAACATTAACATAACTCCACGAAGTTTTTGAATACGCGCATACCGAATTTATGACTCTTTTCCGGATGGAATTGCAGCCCATAAATATTGTCTCGGATGATTCCGGAAGCGAATTCAATCCCATAGTGTGTAGTCGCGAGGACAGATTTCTGAGATTTGCACTTTACAAAATATGAATGGACAAAGTAGAATCGAGGTTCCTCATACATCTCTTTAAATAGGCACGAATCTTGTTGAAACTCCACTGTATTCCAGCCCATGTGGGGAATCCTTAATTTTAGATCTGAGTCAAAAGTAAACCGGATTGTCTTTGCATCTATCCATCCTAGACCCTTCAGGTGTCCTTCTTCACTTCCTTTGGTTAGTAATTGCATACCTAGACATATTCCTAAAAGTGGGACCTGCTCTTTTATAACTCGTTGATTTAGAACTGGAATTAAACCGCGATTTTCAAGGTTTATCATAGCTTGATCGAAGGCGCCAACACCCGGAAGAATGAGTTTATCAGCCTTTAGTATATCTGCCTGGTTGGACGTAATTTCTGCAGCGAATCCTAATCTGTGCAACATGTTTTGGATGGAACCTAGATTGCCCATACCATAATCAATGATTGTAATCATTTCGTTAACCCAGTTCAATCCTAATATTAGTTGCTAGATTGGTTTTATTTGTGTCATGATGGTGTGTTTGTTTTTAGAGTTTCTAATAAGTCATTACGCCTATGTCCATAAAAGGTCTAAGTAAATCAAGTATTTTGAGTATTGTATGTTGTCTGAAGATTTTGTAAGAATTGCGGTGGTGATCCCTGCTCGAAATGAAGAAGCCCGAATTAAAGAAACAGTGATGGCTCTCAAGGTGTAAACCCAGCCCGTTGCTCAAATCATTGTTGTTGATGAGGGCTTGTCAGACGCTACTGTTAAAATTGTGGCAAGTTTGGTTGTGAGGTTGTTAAGCTTCCTTTTCATGAGTAATCCGATGTGGGAAGACCAGAATTAGTGCCAGTGTTTAATGTTGGTCTAAACGAATAAAGGACTGCTCTCAAGTCCTAATTCTAGGGCTGACCTTCGTCTTCCACCTAAGTATCTTGAAGTCATTCTTTCTCGGATGCACGCAAATCCAAGCTTAGTTATCACTAGTGGAAAAATCAAGGGTAAACCTTGTACTGACAATGCCTCCTTGAGGGTCTAAACGATTGGTTTGCTGTGATTTCTGGATGAACCTATTATGACACGGAGTATAATGAACATCATAAATACCTGCCCTTAGAATCGAGTTCATTTAACAGATTACGTCGTTTTTACCCGGGCAAGGATGATCAGTCCGTAGATGAGTTTTGTGATCACATCTAAAGCAGCATAGAGTATTGTAGCGATAAACGTCGTAATGAGACCAAATCCTGTTGGTGCCAGGAGAAATACTAGGGGGAAGAGTGA
>JABXGX010000074.1 GCA_016550405.1 archaeon
AGAGCATTACAGCCCATAATTCCTATTCGAATGGAGATTCAACAGATCGCAATAAAAATTCCCCCCGACTTTGCTCCTAAAGCCTATGGCATTGTCGAGCGCCAAGGGCACATTGCAAAGGACGAATGGCAAAAAGATGGGTCGTGGGTCGCAATTGTTGAGATTCCTGCTGGACTCCGTGGAGAGCTGATTGATGCGCTTAACAATCTTACACGTGGTCGTGCTGAAATAAAGATACTAAAAAAGGAAACACTATAGGAGGCTTTACCTAACGTGTCAATCCACTTTGAACAACAAGATATTGTCGTTCCAGGACAGCTCCTCGCCGAAGGTGATTTTCGCAACGGTGATGGCGCTTACAAGGAACAAGAGAAAGTCTTTGCCTCAGTTATTGGTGTGGCGAAGATGAAAGGCAAAACGGTGTATGTTGTTCCCTTGAAAGGACAATACATTCCCAAAGTTCGTGATATCATAATTGGAACGATAGTAGAAGTCACCCTAAATGGCTGGCTCATCGACTTTCATAGTCCCTATCCGGCTATGCTTCCTGTGATACACGCACTATCCCGGCGTGATGCTGTTCACGCAAAAGACAATCTCCGACAATACTACGATATTGGAGAAACCGTCGTCGCCGAAATCATTGCTGCAGATCGCACACGAGATCCCCTCATAACCACCCTTGGAAGGGGTCTAGGAAAAGTTCGTGGAGGGATTCTGATAAATATTGTCCCCACTCGAGTTCCACGGCTCATAGGAAGAAAGGGATCCATGATTAATATGTTAAAATCAGATCTCCAAGTCGATATCGTCGTGGGCCAAAACGGAATTGTCTGGCTTAAAGGAAACCCAAACCGAATGACAATCGCCATTGAGGCGATTCATCAAATCGAACGCGAAGCTCATACCAGTGGGCTAACTGATCGCATTCGTGATTTCATTACTGAAAAGCTTGCTGAATTAAACGGTGAGAAAAATGAGTGATAAGAAAACTGAAGCAGAACAACCATTAATCGATGCTAAGGGGCTACGGACTGATGGCCGCAAGCTCAACGAGCTCCGACCAATCCGATTAGAAGTGAGCTATCTTAGCCGCGCAGATGGATCTGCTTACATTGAACATGGTCTGAACAAAATCGTCGCGGCCGTATACGGACCCCGCGAGCTGCATCCACGACACCTTGCCCAATCCGATCGCGCTCTTCTTAGAGTGACTTATCGGATGGCAACTTTTTCGGTTTCTGATCGAAAACGTCCGGCTCCCAGTCGTCGAGAACATGAGATCTCTATGGTTCTCCGCCAAGCCCTCGAACCCATGTTATTTCTGAGGATGTATCCTCGCGCTGTGATTGATGTCTTCATCATGGTCTTGGAAGCGGACGGAGGTTCACGTTGCGCAAGTGTCACTGCCGCCTCATTAGCCTTGGCTGATGCTGGAATCCCTATGCGAGGACTTATCGCGGGTTGTGCTGCAGGGAAAATTGATGGCAAGGTGGTCGTAGATCTGAACGACATCGAGGACAAGATTGGAGACGCTGATGTGCCTTTGGCAATGGCGCCTGATCGAGGTGAGGTTACCCTCCTTCAAATGGATGGTAAACTGACACCCAAGGAATTTACCGAAGCGCTTCGGATGGCTGAAGAGGGAATTTCGCAAATCCAAGAAATGCAACGAGCAGTCCTTTTAGATAAATATGCGAAAATTCGAGAAACAATTGGGGATGAAGACGAAGCACATCCTAAAGAAGAGGATCTCGAGGAAGCACCGAAGGCTCCTAAAAAGCGTACAAAGCGGACAAAAACTGAAAAAACAGAGACGAAACCTAAGACCACAAAAAAGAGTAAACGCTCCAAATCAAAGGATGAAGACTCAGAAGCAGAGGAGTGAGAAAAATGGATATTGTAACCGATATTGAACGTGAACAGATTGTTAATCTTCTACGAGAAGGAAAACGTATTGATGGCCGAGGGTTTGACGATGTTCGCGCTATCAAAATAACACAAACTGTTATTTCAAAAGCGGAGGGTTCCGCTGAAGCTAGGTTGGGAGAGAGCCGTGTACTGGCTGGTGTAAAGATACAGGTTGGGAAGCCATTTCCTGACACTCCCGATGAAGGTGTAGTTATTACGTCATCAGAGCTGTATCCAATCGCATCCCCCACCTTTGAATTAGGACCTCCGGGTGAACAGGCAATTGAATTAGCTCGGGTTGTTGATCGCGGTATTCGCCATTCCAATGCTATCAATCGTCAAGATTTATGCATTCAAACAGGCGAGGTAGTCTACATGGTATTGGTTGATTTGTACGTCCTTGCAGATCATGGAAATCTCATTGATGTATCTACCCTTGCTGCAGTTGGGGCTTTACTGGATACCAAACTACCTAAGGTAAAAATGTCCGAAGGAGGCGAACCTGAACTTTTAGCAGAAACCATTGCCCTCAAAATGGGACCACCCCCACTAACCATTACTTTTGCTAAAATTGGAGACAGCATCATCGCTGATCCATCTCATGAAGAAGAACGAGTCTTAGATGGACGGCTATCAATTTCTATTGATGGGGATGAGGCAATCTCCTCAATGCAAAAATGGGGAACCGTTCCTTTCACTCTTCAGGAAACCACTGACTGCGTAGAACGATCGAGCAAAATCGTTAAAAAGATGCGTAAACAGCTTCCCAAAAGGTGAGTATTCAAATGGGACGTACGAAGAAAGCTGGAACAGCAGGCCGATTCGGTGCTCGTTACGGAGTAACCCTCCGGCAGCGAGTAGCAAAAATCGAATCAAACATGAAAATCAAACATAAATGCCCCAGTTGTCAAACCAAAGCTGTCCACCGAGTTTCCACCGGAATTTGGCGCTGCCGAAAATGTGGACACACCTTCACAGGTGGAGCATACATTCCAGCTACAGATGCACAGAAGGTTCTTCGCTCCTTCCGTGAACGCTCGGTCAGCCGGCGGTCAACGTGATTGCCATCGGCACTACTCGAAAACCGACTCAACGTGTCCGGAGTTTTATCAAGGAACTCAGCCGTGTTATTCCAGATTCCGTACGCCTCACCCGTGGAAAGCAGGGATTTGCGGAATTCTGTGACTCCGCACTCGAACTCGGAGCCTCACGGCTCCTTCTCGTGGGCGCATTTCACGGAAACCCAGGGCGAATTGGGTTCTTAGACTATTCCAAGAATGGATGGGAATTTTATCCTCCCACCATTCTTATCACCTCTACTCAACTTCTAAGAGAAAGAAGTCACAACTCACCACGAAAAATTAGAGACCTAGTTGTCCTCCCCGATTTACCCAATGACCAACCCAAAGCCCAAATTCTTGCCCAAGCACTTAATGTGCCCTGTATTGAAAGAGCTGTCCTTTCAGACTTAGAGTCTGAGGTAGCAGTTTTACGGGTTGCACTGACACAGTATAGGGCCATGGATTTTGTTTCACCTGATGAATCTCAGCCCCTCGGCCCCGCAATGAGAGTGAAACACTTTCTAGCACGACCAATGGGAGAATCAAAACAATGGTAAATCCCCCACGGTATAGCCTCACAATTCGAATTCATCCGAAAACTCCCCAAAATCGTAAGGTAATCTGGTCCGCACTTGAACCAGAATTTACGTCGATAGATTCAAAAAGAGTCAAGTTTCACAATAAATCCAACAAGAATGAAATTGTGTTTCACCTCACCGCTCAAGATGTAACAGCGCTCCGTGCCGCAGCAACCACGCTGATGCGCCTCTATCTGGTGGCTGATGGTGTACACCAATTTACGGTGAAGAAAAATGGGTGAAGAGCTTCCACCGCGTGTTCGTCAGCAGCTCGTACGAGTCCAACAAACACGTGATAGCCTACAATACGTTACTGCCCTCCTACTTCAGGTAAAACAGCAACTAGCCGAAACCAAGAATGCCCAAGAGCAGATCAAGGGTTTGACTGCCAAAAGCGTCATCTACCAAGCTTCTGGGCCTATGCTCTTTAAGACTACCAAGACAAAGGCGAATACCAACCTCAAGGAACTAATTGAATCTTTGGAGCTTCGAGTGAAATCTCTTGAAAAACAAGAAGCCCAATTACGCAAACAATATGATACCCTCCAAGAAACCCTCCGCGGAATGCTTGGGCAACCAGGCACCGCTCCTGCTGGCTAATCGCCCTTGTTGATCATTTATCCTCAAAATAATCACTAAGACAGCGGGACCATCCTTGAAACAACTGGATCCTTCTCAATTCCTGCAAACCTTATTAGAAAAGATACAAGATTCCGTTGCTCTCGTTGTTCATCAAAGTGCTGATCCCGACGCCATAGGAAGTGCCGCTGCGTTGGCTCAACTGCTGCAAACGGAAGCCAACATTCGCACTCAGATTTTTGCTGAAACCCTGAATCGTTCAGCCAATAATGTAGCTACTTTCTTCAACATTAACATAGCCACACCAGAAGACTTGAACCAACATTCGACGGTTGTTTTAATTGATTTGAATAATTTAGAGCAACTGGGTGAGCTCGCACCACATCTTTCTAGAAAAACTGCAACCGTCTTTTGCATCGACCATCATGCCCCTCATAAAGATCTCCCCACGCTTACCGAATACACACTATTTGATGATCAAATTCGGTCAACGGCAGAGCTTGTTCTTGATCTATGGAATGAGAGTTCTCATACTATGCCTCCAGATGTGGCGACACAGCTAGCCTGTGGGCTTGTGTATGACTCACGACACTTTCACATCGCTATAAAAAGTACTTTTGAGCATTTTCTTGTCTTATTGCAGCACGGGGCAGATTATAGTCAAGTTCTTCAGCTCCTGTCAACACCCCTTGATAAATCTGAACGTATGGCCCGATTGAAAGCCGCTCAACGCGTTGTGGTTTATGATGAATTTGATTTACTCATTGCGGCGACGACCATTCGTTCATACGAAGCCAGTGCATGTCGAGCGCTGATTGCTCTGGGGGCTGACATCGCAATTGCCTGTGCGGTGAAAAAAGATGAAGTCCGCATCAGTGCTCGCTCAACGGTTTCTGTAAACCAGGAACGGGGGCTTCACCTTGCTCGAGATGTAATGGAACCTTTAGGTGAAATGATTGGCGGTGCGGGTGGTGGGCATCCTTCAGCTGCGGGAGCTAATGGGGTTGCAACGAGTGATCACGCGCTGGGTCTGGCGCTCCAATTACTCCGGAAGACTCTAAAGACTCACCGTGCTCAATCTCAGTCGGTTTCGAATCAAGATGCTGATGGGTGACGCAATGTGAGTATCGAAATTAATCAGCTTTCCTTCACCTATTCTGGTTCAGAGACCAAAGTGCTCAAGGATATCTCACTTAGGATTCCTCAAGGGGCTTTCGTCGGACTCGTTGGACCCAGTGGGTGCGGAAAAACTACGCTTGCCCGTTGTTTGAACGGATTGATTCCCCATTTTCATCCCGGTAAGCTTGAAGGCTCTGTGAAAGTCCAGGGCTTGGATTCCCAAGAACATCATGCTCATGAGCTTGCACAAAAAGTGGGGCTTGTATTTCAAAACCCCGAAAATCAATTAGTTGCACCCACGGTTGAACGGGAGTTAGCCTTCGGACCTGAGAATCTAGGCGTTCCTCGCGATGAAATCCGTCAGCGTGTGGAAACTCTTCTTCAACAGCATCACTTGACAGCACTTCGGGATAAAGCCCCATATGAGCTATCAGGTGGTGAACAACAACGTGTGGCAATTGCATCCATACTGGCTCTGAAACCTGATATCTTGGTGTTAGATGAACCCACTGCAAATCTTGATCCCTTATCTGCCTTTGAGATTTTACAACTGATTGCACAGCTCAACCAACAGATGCACCTTACGGTTCTGTTAATCGAACACCGTTTGGAGCTGGTATTGCCCTACTTACACGAACTTGTTGTCTTAGATAAAGGACAGTTAGTGGCTAAAGGATCCCCGGAAGAAGTCTTCAATAATTCACTTGTTTCTGAAGTCGGTGTCGCTGTACCTGGAATGATTCAGTTACTAAAGCAAATCAAGCACTCACGGCTTCGAGCTATTACACCACTTTCTGTAGAGGAGGCCGTTCGAGTTGTTGCTGAGGAGGTCCGCCGGTGATTCTCTTTGATCATGTTGGATTTGAGTATGAATCCAATTCTCCTGTTCTGAGGAATATCAACCTCGAGCTAGCACCAGGTCAAGTGATTGGACTCATGGGAGAAAATGGAGCAGGGAAAACCACTCTAGTAAAGCAAATCAATGGTCTCTTAAAACCCACCTCAGGAGCCGTTTATGTAGACGGAATTGACACTCGTGAAGTATCCACAGCACAACTAGCCAAGAAAGTCGGTTTTGTATTTCAAAACGCAGACCATCAACTCTTCGCAGATACATTACAAGCTGAGGTAGCTTTTGCTCTTCACAACCTCGCGTTTTCAAAAGAGGAGATAGCCAATCGGGTAGCCCACTATTTAGACCTCTTTGATCTTGCTAAATACAAAGAACAATCTCCCTTTCTCCTCAGTGGTGGAGAGCGAAAACGACTTGCCTTAGCCTCGGTATTATGCGTGAATCCTACTATTCTGATTCTAGACGAACCAACCCAGGCACAGGATGCCCTGCAAAAGGAGAAGCTTCTGGCTTTCATCGATTCGTTCCGTGACGCCTCACATATCCTCGTATTGGTCACCCATGATGTAGAATTTGCCGTAAAAGCGGTTGATCGCCTCCTAATCCTTTCGCAAGGACGGCTAATTGCTGATGGGTCTCCCCAGCAGATTCTAAGTAATCCGCAGATATTAGATCGATCGCGCCTGTTGCCTCCCCAGCTTACTCAATTTGCGCATCAACTGGCCAAACAGTATCCACAGTTTCCAACGGATGTAGCAACGATACCGGAAGCAGCCGCAGCTGTGAATGCACTACTCAGGAGTCGGAGGTGAGACTAGCATGGCCGCGATTTTTGAAGCGTTCCGATTCAAACAGAAAGACACCTTCATGCATAGGTTGGATCCACGAACCACGTTCTTCATGGCAATCAGCTTCTCAATCATTGGTATGCTTTATCTTCAAATCGTTCCGCTTCTCCTCATCTGGGTGGTCATGCTGCCTTTCATTCTTTTAGCCCGGTCAACTCGCCAATGGTTCAAAAGCCTCCAAGGGCTGGCCTATCTTGCTGGGTTTATTCTCATCATTAATTCCTTCTTTCTTTCCTTCTCCTTTGCCATCTCAACGGTCCTCCGGTTAGTGGTGCTCATGACCGCGTTTTCGCTCTTCTTTCTCACCGTTCATCCCGACGATTTCGCTCTTGCCTTAATCAAAATGCGAATCCCCTATGAGTTTGCCTTTGCCTTTTCCATGGCCGTCCGGTATGTTCCCACCATTGCGACTGAAACTGAAACCATTCGTGATGCTCAAATGTCTCGTGGACTTGAATTAGAAAGAGGAAACATCTTACAAAAGGTCCGTAACTACATCCCCATTCTCATCCCTATTATCGTTAGCTCAATTCGTCGTGCTTTACAAGTTGCTGAAAGCCTTGAGTCTCGCGCTTTTGGATCAACCGCTCAACGCACTAGCCTCTATGAACTCAAACTACGAAAACGGGATTATGGAATGATGCTTCTAACAGCCGCCGCTCTTGTCTTCGCCCTCTACATCGCCTTGGTTGTTCGGACACAATTTCCCTTCCTACTTCCAGATTGGTTTTTCTGGGCTTTCCCCTTTTAAGATAATATTGTTAAAATCAGGTGTAATCATCAGATGGCTCCCCTAACTCTACACGATGTGGTCATCGACGACACAACGCATCAGGTCGGTATTTTTGGCTGCACTCGAACCACACCTCTTCTGCCAACAGAAATCAATACCATCACTCAACAAGTGGTAGGCAATCAGGACATCACTCTCGTATTAGCAGATGCTGATTTCATTGCAGGCGCTGACCATCTACTCTTCGCAACAATTCACGGGCTCACAGCCTTTAGTCGAAAGACCAACCGGGCCACAACCAAACAAATGGAGATTTTACGATTCGCAGCAGCACAACGCCAAATTTCTCAAGCCCTGAAGCTATTGGGCGTCTCGAAATCTACTCGGCGATTAGCTGGAGTATTAGTCGACTCAGCTATCGCTTCGCTTAAGGCTGCATATCAAACCCTGTTAAAGGTCACAAAGGCTGTAGATAATATAGATATATTAGACCTAAAGACTTCAGAAAAGGCTAAGGCAATCCAGGAAATCTTTCAAATCGCTAATGACGAACTAGATGCCATCTGCCCGACCTCAAAACCCGCAAAGAGATATCAGGCACTTCAAAAACTCGTCTTTGATCGCTGTGCTCTTCAATCGATTTCACGCTAGGGTCGACGTAAGGTCACAATCTCTTCTTCACGTAACAGTGCTAGTCCAGTAACGGGTCCCAACACCTCAACCATAACCACCCACTCATACTCTTCTAAATCGACCTTTCCAGGAAATTGCCTCGCGATTTCATGAAGAAGGGTGTCACGATCTAATTCTGTATCACGACGGTTGAGGTTAATGCGGAATGATGTAGTCGGTGTCATCTTCTTTGCTAGTTCCTTGCTCCCCTCTCGGATGGTTTCAAGAGTACTTTCAACCACGAGATCAATAGGATGGATTTTCAGCAAATCCCGCACGATCCATGGCATTTTCTTAACCAGTTGACCGAGTCGGGTTACAAAGGGGTGAGCATCACCTTCAAGTTTCGCAGCTACCAAACACGTAATCCCGGTAAGCTTACACCATTCGAGTGTTCCTAATTCTGGTTCATCATCGATAATACGGCGGAGTTCCTGACAGCTTTCGGCCTCTTGAAATCGGCGGCAGGATAACAGTAAATTAAATTGGTCAGTGACTGATAGCATATAGCTCACAGGGTTAGACTTTCCTTTTTTAAGTCTTCAGGAACCACTTACTGCACGAAAGATGCTACTCCGAGAGAGCGTTATTTAGCCAGCTTTTGATGGCAGACTGAGGGATGGCGCCTTCACGTAGAATTGATGGAGGATCAGTCATGAAAGTCACGATGGTCGAATCTGCCGAGTGATAAGTGGCTCCCGCATCTAAAATGAAATCCACTTGGTCACCCAATTGCTTCACAACCATGTCAGCTGAACGAGGACTGGGCGTGTTCGATTTGTTGGCGCTGGTCCCTATTATGGGAAAACCTGTGGCTCGAATCACTTCTATTGTGACAGAGTGGTCAGGAATCCGGATCGCAAGTGAATTAGTTGGACCAGTAATGCCTGAAGGAAATGTCTGGCGTGTGGGCGCGATTACGGTGACTGCACCGGGCCAAAAGTAGGTTACAAAATCTTTAGCTAGGGAGGTTAAACGGACGAGGTTTTGAACTTGAGAAACGCTTGCCGCCAAGAGTGGCATACCATGCTTTTCAGACCGTTCTTTGATTGATAAAACCCGTTGAATCACGTGAGTGTCTGTGGGATCGCCGACTAAACCATACGCAGTATCTGTGGGAAGGACGACTACATATCCTTCACAAATAAGGGATGCAACTTCTTGGATTATCTCGAAATCCAGGTTTTGTGGGTCAATCGTTTGGCGCCTAGTCATTTTTCAGTTGCCACCACTAATGTAGAAGGGATACTAGCCTAAAACCTGTTCGAGGTACTATTCTTGCAAGCTGTAATACTTGCCAGTGGACGAGGATCGCGGTTCCGCCCCCTGACTGATGCAGTTCCCAAGCCCCTCCTTCAGTTGCTCAACCAGCCCCTCTTAGAATATCTCATCGTTGCTCTTGCCCAGGCTGGGTGTACTCAACTCTTCGTCACCCTCGGATATGCTGGTGATCAAATTAGACGCTTTTTGACCACACTTCAAGTTTCTGCGCAGATTTTACCTGTGCAAGCCCCTGAATGGAAAAAAGGGCCCCTTACTTCATTTCAAGCAACTTTGTCCCATTTAGCCCCGGATGCGCCCCTCCTCTTGGTTCCAGGTGATCTTTACATCTCTTCTCAGAATCTCCAACCATTGATGGCTCACGATTTAGGGTTAGCCATACTCTTTGATTCAACGCAGCACCACCCTGGCACCTTAATCCAGCTGGATTCTTGCCAGAACGTGTCTGATATCATCCAGTCCAAGACCGCTCTCCCCGATTTTGTCTCTGCTGTTCCGGCACTTCGCGTCACGCCTGAGTTTCTAGCCAGTATAACTAACTCAACCCCTAACGCACAAGTAACTGTTTTTTCGTTATTACATCAATGGCTTCAAGCGGGGCACCCATTGCAAGGTGTTCCTCTTGTTAATCAAAACTGGTGTGATATCGATTTGCCTCATCATCTCCTGGATTTGAATCATTACCTTTTGAGTAAGGCCTGGCCCCCACAGCCCTTGCCTCCGGGCACTTATGTTCCGAGTAACTCGGTGCTTGAGGGCCCCATTGAAAATGATGCCCTGATAGTAGGTGAGGCATCTAAGATTCATGGACCCACTTTGATAGGCCCACAGGTGGAGATTGCAGATCATTGTCTCATTCGTGGAGGTACTACCCTGGGTGCTGCAACCCGCGTTCAAGCGAATTCGGAGCTCTCGGACTGTATTACCTTCTCTCAAGCCTTTGTACCATCCAATGCTGTTGTGAACAGGGCGGTGTTGGATGCCCAAGGATTCATTGTACGTGCTGACTAAAAGGATGCGATAATATTGCCTTCACGGTTTAGACTTCGATGGGTGTTTAGTCCCTTAGTGCGCTTGATCGCCCGTGGCTGCATCAGGCTTCGCCTCTCTCCCAATATGGTGAGTGTATTAGCATTTTTCTTTGCCTGCCTTGCCGCCTTGCTTCTCACGCTTTATCACTGGGTACTAGTTTATGGTCTCTTAGTGTTCATTGGCGGAGTATTCGACGGCGTGGATGGTGAAGTGGCTCGCCAAACGAATCAAGTGACAATCGCAGGAGGGTTTCTTGATTCCCTGTTGGATCGAATTGCCGATGTGATAGTGTTGCTACCCTTTCTGTGGGTCCCCAATCCGTTCCCTCAATTGGGACCTAGCTGGTGGTGGGTTAGCGTGGCAATTACTGGTGTGCTTTTGGTCAGTTATGCGCGGAGTCGGGCCCTGTCTGCTGGGGTCACCGATACCGATGTGGGTCTCGCCGCTCGCTCTGAACGCCTATTCATTTTAGTGCTTACGAGTCTGATAGCAGTTCTGTATCCTCCGCTTCTTTATATTGGTCTGATTTTAGTGGCGGTTCTTAGTCATCTTACGGTCATATATCGGGTGGTCTATTATCGAAGTCAACTACAGGAAATGGCTCCTCCGAAACCTTAAACCTGATGAATTATTGGAGCTACGTCTGTCATGTCAGATGTTGTGTCTGTGTCACACAGTTCAGGACCCGCGGCCCTTGCGAGTGCGGTCGCCCGGCATCATGTGATTGTACTGGTTGATGTGCTTCGAGCAAGTAGCACGATTATTACTGCCCTCGCGAATGGGGCTTCAAAGATAATCCCTGTGCCAACCGTTGAAGAAGCCCGAGAAGTAATTTATCATTATCCGAATGGCTTTTTAGCAGGAGAACGTGCTGCACATCCTCCGGCTGGTTTTGATTTTGGGAATTCTCCGCGAAGCTTCATGACTAGCCGCATTCAGGGTCGACCTATAATCTTAACAACGAGTAATTTTACTCGTACACTTGATAAACCTCCTTCCTCCGCTACCATTCTTGTTGGGGCTTTTCTCAACATTGATCACGTCGCCACCACGGCTCGTTCCTTATCAACCCAGCTCAACCAACCGATTTCTGTCATTTCCGCAGGCAGTATGCAAGGCATCTCCATGGAAGATGATTTTACATCCTATCAAATCATCATCCGGATCCAAGACCCCGATGGACCCCCCGGGTACGCGGATATCGGCGATCTAACCCGTGAACTTCTGGTCAGTCGTCATGGAAGCCTATTAGTCCAAGCTGGGTATGAAGATGACATCTATTTTTGTGCACAGCCCAACCGGTATAGTCTCACCCCAATATTCCATGATGGAGGGTTCATTCCTTACTCGCCTGAACTCCATATTTCCGACTAATATTACCCGCTGAAATTCGAAGGTAAAAATTACTGGGTTTTTGTCGGCTTGTTTTCTGAACAGAGATTACGAAATCAGCAAAATTCTCCATTATGATTCCTGCAGTCAAATAGGGTATTTATCGTGTAGGAGCTAATTTCTAACTGCTACTGATTTCCAACATTCAAAGATCGAAATAGTGGCGAAAATCATTAGCTGATCTTGCATGGGCTAGTGGGAGGTAAGAGCGAAATATGAAGCATTCCCGGACAGCTGCCGGGCTTCATATCACCTGTCTAGCAATTAGTCTAATCCTCATGTTTAATGGGTTTGTGTTGTTGGCTCCCTTAGGCTTCCCTAGCCTTAGTGCTACTTCTAACTTCCTCCACGATTCTCATTGGTTTTCTGATTCCCGACGGGAATTCCTTATTCTTGATGAGGTTGCGCAGTTACCTGGCAATCAAAGTGAAGTTGTTGCCCAATTAGGTTGGCAGCAACAGCGAGAATGGGTTAATTTGAATAGTCGAACCGAATTTAGTGTCACCTTTGAACAGGGGCAGTTATGCCATGAGACGCTGCTTTTCACGGATATTCATCCCGAACCGATCCAACTCGCCGTTGAAGATTATAATCCGACCAATTGCCCGTTCGAGGATTACATTTGGACAGATGAAGAGTCCTACATGAGTTTCTACATTAATGGCTCAGAACCTGTTCGCGTTGATGGATTCTGGATCTATCTTCGTGGGGAATCACAAGGCATTTTCCGATACCGCGTGTATGGTGCTGAACCTGGTATCCAAGCTGCTACTTTTGTCAATACATCTGCGCCCCTCACCGACTGGATTGAGGTTCCCATCTCACCGATGCTCGAACCAGGGGAGGAATACTGGTTCTGGGTTGATGCCAATGAAAGTGCGTTAGTGCTGGATCCCTTGTCTACTTACGCAAATACTTTCTATTTTGGTTTGGGTCGTGCCTTTGGAGCTACCACCGATACTCGCATCAATTGGGTCTATTGTCGGGATGATGTGAATCCCGATGAAGAAGACGAAGGGGATTGTTATGGGCGGTTTAGTTCTTGGTCTTACCGCACTCGTGACCTATTCCTTAATGTGTCGTTTCTCCCTGAATCTACAACTCTTTACCCCACAGATATTGATATGCGTGTCAATGGGAAAACGGTCTCGAATTTAGGACCCCTTTCAGAGGGGTGTTGGGATAGTGAAGTCTATGACCCGCCCCTTGTGTTTGATGGCGATCTCAGTCGGTATCGTGTGTTGGTAGACTGGCCAGATTTTTATCAGTGGTCAATTAATTTTGATGTCCTATGGGAAGGGACTTTTGTTGATTCGACATTAGTGATGTCCACTCCATCCTCCGTCAATTTGGACGCAAATTGGCTCCTCACGATAATCGTGGATTTCCCAACAGGCATTGAAAACCAATCGATTATGTGTACCCTCCCCTCTGATTGGACTCTCAAATTCGTCCATCGAAACACCCTCCTTTACTCGGATTGGCGGTTAGAAGATTCTCTTCTCATCATAAGCAATGCTGAAGATGGGCTCTGGCACCTCTATTGTATGGTTCCTGTCTCACCGCTATCATTCTACTGGTGGATTTTCCTTTTGATAATAGTTGTCCTAGCTCTGACATTCTTGGTTCTTCTCATTTTTTACCGACAGCAAATCTTGCTCCCGCGCCAACGCCGTCACCGCCGAGACCTACAAGCACTTGCGGACTCGTTTTATGATATTCACAAAATTCGACGTATCTTGCTAATTCACAAAGAAACTGGGCTCTGTTTGCTAGACCCCATAGTTGACCGAAAAATGAGAGCTAATCTGGTAAGTGCCCTCATTCAGGCTATTACCGCATTCGGATTAAATCTCACAGAAACCGAAGAATCACCTGACATCCACCATGATAGTTCCTCACTCCAACAAATCACCTATCGTGATTTTCACATTATCGTTCATGATGGTCAGTATATGCGGAACGCGCTGATCTTCAAACAGCCTCCCAGTAGTCAAATCGGGACTCGCCTTGAAGAATTTACAAAACGTTTCGAGGGACAATATCAAGATACCCTTGAAAACTGGGTGGGACGGTTGAACATTTTTGGTGAAGCCATCGACCTTGTTGATGAATACCTGTTTATTTCTCTCCGATTACCGCATACTGTACACGCAGCCCACATTTCTCTCTCTGCAACGGAACGGGATTTATACGGCTTAGCGAAAACCTTGACGAGGGAAGATGGTTCTTTCACAATTTATGCTCTTGTTGAAAAATACCTACAAGAAAAAGGCGTTCAACGTATCGAAGTATTCGAAGCCCTCTTCAAACTCCGTGAAAACGGTGTGTTTGTCCCCATTCAAACAGAAATTCCTTATGAATTTAGCAACAGCAATTCCTCATAATTGTTGACTCGTTGAATTAGCTACCAGTAATTGTGGGAAATCAGTTAGTGACGCATCCAGGTCACTGCACCCAACTCTGTGACAAAAATACACGGTAAATCAAATTCGATGGCGAGTTGATACAAGGCTAGAGCACACACTTTTCCCCCGCCGGTGACATCAACCAGAATGGAATACTCACGAATCAGATCCTGGGAGAGACGGTAGACCAATTCATACATTTTCCCCAAATCATGGAGGAAAATATCTTCGGGCACCTCATGTAAGATCCGATCCGAGGTTAACCCGCTTAGGCGACGCCGGGCTGCTTCTTCGACAAAATAGTGATACTTTTCAGGACGAAAAGAGGTTTCCGCCCGGACACGTTTAGGTACTGCATGTAAAATACCGGGATCATCCCCAATCGCCCCAATGTAGGCCACGGGTGCGTTGACACCTAACACGCGGCGCACACTTTGGATTTCATGGGGGACTAACCGGGCGGCTTTTTCTTTGCCATCGCGGAAGCGCTCAATTAGCCCATTATTTTCGAGATGTTGTAAATTGAAGTACAGCATCGCATCAGAGACTTCATCCACGGATTTGGATACGCGCCGCGCAATCGCTGCACGGAGGACCAAGCCGCTTTGGGGACCATCTAAGAGGTTACGGAGGATAATCTTGCGTGCTTCAACGCCGCCGATGACACGCTTGACTTTACCCTCGGACACAATTGTCACCAATGATGGACAGTTCTCTCTTCCGTGTGAACTCTCTCTACAAACAGGTTGCTTCATACAACCCTGCAAAGTCCGGCATATAAATGCCTCGTCCCTCCGCCCCTTACTCTAGACGGATTTGCGATTTAATTCAACAACTCTATTACTGATAACGTTGATAGAGATGACGCAAAAACGTGCCTCAAGCTTTAAAAGTAAAATTCGAAGTGCTACAACTGGGAATACAAAGACCAGCCTGGGACGTATTCCAGCCTGACTTGCCCTTTTAACAAAAAAACCCTTCGAAGGAGATGAAGCTATTCAATGGCAACAGAAGAAGAAATGGTCACCGCCAAACCCTTGGTGGTTGACAACGGCACCGGCCTCAGCAAAAACGGCTACGCCGGTGAAGACCAGCCACGCAGCGTGTTCCCCACGCTCATCGGCTA
>JABXGX010000347.1 GCA_016550405.1 archaeon
CAATAAGTCCTGTGCGAAGTTACGAATGCGGGTTTTCGCTTTTGCTGATTATCTAAGGCCGTTTTTCCATGGAAAACTTCTAGTGATGGCCGCCCCCTCCGTCTATAAACGTATAGGTAAGTGGGATGTGGGCTTTGTTTCAGGGCATTTGGCAAAAAATGGAAACCCATTGCTTTCTCGAAAAATCGTACCCAAGGGAGAAGTGTTTGATTTACAGGATTGGGATCAAAAGTTCCGTGTTTCGATTCAACAAGGAGTTGAAACCCGCAATCTCACGGGGGCAGCAGGCATAACCTCCTTTGTCCTAGCGGTTCTCCGTCGGACGAAGTATGAATCCTATGACTGGTTAAAGGATGAATCAACCCTCTCAACAAAAACGCAGAGAGTTCTAGATAAGGCTGTTAATGATGGTGGTAGTCTTGATTTACGGACTATCTGGCCTGAGTTATCCGTAATTGTCAGTGCAGGAGTTACTCGTGATCTTTATACTGCAACTATTCATGATCTAGTTGGTGATGTCCACATTCATGATTCCTATTCGGGCACAGAAGCCATGTATGGTCTACAAGTCTTCCAAGATTCCGATGGTGTGGCACCATTCGTGGATGATAATTTCTTCGAATTTGCTCCAGTTCAAGATGGACCACTAGCAGCTGATGTTGAAACAATTCCACTAAGTGATGTGAAAATCAATACGCCCTATCGTATCGTCATTAGCTCACCTACTGGTCTCTGGCGCTATGATGTTCATGATCTTGTTCAATTTACTTCACTGAATCCTTTAACCTTCAAATGTCTTGGAAAAAGCGAGAATGTGATGAACCTTAGTGGAGAGAAAGTTACAGAATGGGACGTCAGTTCAGCACTAACAGCCACGTGTGACGACCATGGAATTCAACTCCGAGAATACGTTGTTGCACCAGAAATCAATGCCTCAGGCGCCTCCTACCACATTTTTGCGGAACTTTCCAATCAACCAGAGAATCTGAAAAAATTCACTCAAGAATTTGATGACACTCTACAAAACACCAATAACTTATACCAGCATGTGCGACACGCAGGAACCCTACAGCTCCCCTCAATTCATGTTTTAGCTCCTGGAAGCTTCGATCAATATCAACAGCATTGTTTGCAGAACGGCGTTTCAATAGCTGGGCAAACCAAGATTCGGCGAATTATAAATTTTGAAGAAGTCACTACTAACCTGCTACCCACAGTGACACAGGTAATCGCCTAGCGTAACTTTCTTTGGCTCTTCAATTTGGCTAGCGAATTCGAAATTGGAGACTCTTCGGTTAGGTTGATGTGGTTGAGGTTGGAGTAACTTGGCTTTGCTTCGCCCATCCTGGTTTGACAAGGAAACTAGTCGCCAAAATGGTATATCCGAGAAGGTCAACTAGTTCCGTAATCCAAACTAGGTAAACGAGACCAATTACTTGAAGAACTGCTTTGATCACCTGTGCGGTCATGAGGATAATGACTCCCAAGACTAAGACCAGGCTATGGACATCAGGGAGCCGACGAAGCCGCCATGCCCAAAGAAAGGTGATGATGAACACAATCATGATAATTGGAAGGAACGCAATGGCGAACAATTGTGCCAACTCCATTGTTGGGGCAAGTGCAATTGCTGTGAAGAAGGTAATTGCAAAGATGGCCATTAAGATCCAACCAATGCGCATATTCTCGGCAAGCCAAATGCGTATGATAATGAACAGAATCATGAGCATTGAGACACCGGTAATTGATGCACGGAGTTTGAAGAGTTCAAGGGTAAAAACAGCGAGACCTGAATGCACAATTATCTCCATGCATTCACCAAAAGCGATGAACGAAATTGCTAGCGCGATTAAGAAAGGAAAATCAGTATAGAATCGACGTTTTGCTTTCCCCCATTTCCAAAATAATAACGCCGCGAGTAAAAACAGAACAGTGACCTTAAAGATTTCAATTATCCAAAGGGGATCCGGAGAGGGAAACTGCATAGGGGTTCTCACCAGGGAATGCTGAGGTATCAGTAATTCGTTTCCTCTTTTAAGCATTTAAACTCCAAATATCTTGATGCAATGCTGGGTGTCCAATGGTTAATCAAAATAGTTAGTGTTCATGCTAAATCGGAGACGACTCGGCTTTTGTATCAATTAGGGATTTGTGACCTCCGATTTATGTTGGCTAGTCTTC
>JABXGX010000348.1 GCA_016550405.1 archaeon
CGAGAAACTCGGTTCAATCCTGTCTTAAACGTGACTGCGGTGATTATTGTCATAATATTGATTATCGAAATAATCCATTTTGTCATCTTCTTTGGAATCGGAATGTCCCTGCAATGGTTTGTTAACCAAGTCTGGTACCTTCAACAACTCGGTGTGCCCCCCGAAGTAGCAACCCTTACTTTATACTCCATTATGGGATTCATTGTCCTCCTCGCAGTGATTCTCACTTATTACGTATATCGACAAGAGCGCCGACGAAAAGCCTCTACACGCTAATGTCGCCAGCAGTCCATTCACTGCTTGCATTACATCGCTCAAATGTTTTTTCGACCTATGACAAAGCGCATAATAGCATACTTGAGATTTCGAACATCTTTTAGAAGTAGTTCGATTTAACTGAAAATATCCCGATTCCTATTTACGAATGCCCGAAGGTTCCCATCCTCTAGCAACGGAACCCGCGCCACTCCACTCACTTGGAAAATAGTACTGGAAAGGTCATACTAATCATCTCGCCAGGAATTTTGTATCTGCCCTCTATTAATGAGGAACATGCAATAATAATGTTTATATGTAATCATTACACAGAAGTTGTTGATGATACGATGCTAGAAACGAATGTCACTATTCGTGGTGTTGATTCTAAGTTATGGAAGGAGTTCCAGGCAGGCATTGTTAGCCTCCACGGGAATCTTTACGGGAACATAGGACAAGAGGCTACACAAGCGCTGAAGCTCTGGTTAGAAAGATATGCTGGGATGAAAGCTGTTACCGGTATCCCCGCTGAACGCCTTTCTATCTCCTACAATGATATTGGAGGCCTTAAGGAAGAAATTAAACTGATCAAAGAATCAGTTGAGATTCCTCTTCGGCATCCAGAGCTTTACTGTTGGCTTGATCTGATACCTCCTAAGGGAGTTCTCATTCATGGTCCACAAGGCACTGGCAAAAATATTCTTGCCCGGGCGGCAACTGCGGGGGCGAGGGCTTGGCTCTATATCCTTCGGATCGAGCAGCTAGTTACACAATCCAATGATCAGTGGATTATGTCGATTTTTCAACGCGCGAAAGAGACTGCTCCCAGTGTCATTCTCATTCCTGATCTTGCAGTGTTACTTAATCATCAACAAAGGTTTCCTGAAGTTTCAGTTGAGCAGAATCTTACTTGGCTGTATACGGAAATCGACGCTCTTGAGGATTTTAAACAGGTCATCGTTATTGGCATCACTTTTGCGCCAGAAGCCCTTGACCCCGAATTCAGAAAAAGGTTTCAGCGGGAGATTGAGGTTAGTCTTCCTGATAAAAAGGGACGATTTGAAATCCTGAAGATTCTCACAAAGAAGATGCCTTTGGCTGAAAATGTAAGCCTTGAAGAAATAGTTGAGATGACAGATCAACAGGAGGGGGCTACTCTCCGACAAATCACTCAAGACGCCGCAACCCAAGCCCTTCGACGTGCGCTAGAAAAGGAAAAGATACCTGAGGAAGAAATACCAAAAAAGTTACTTGAACGGATCAAAGTCGAGATGGATGATTTTATCCAAGCCATCAAATCACAGGAATCGGCAAGATAGAAACCCGAATATTAATACGAATTATCGAGTACCTAGCTATCTTTCGTACATTCCAGGGAATTTCATCGGTTTATAATAGAGGAAACGAAGTTAGACAGATTCTTTTCTCAGGAAATTCTACATTTACCATAAAAGACTAGTAGACGAGGAGTTGATTGATTGAAGTCTTGTGGGAGTGATCGGGAGCAATGGAATAACGCAGCTGAGAGTTGGGTGGAATTTATTCGAAGTGGCAAGAATTATTACTCTGAATATTTAAACGGACCAGCACTTAAGCAGATGATGGGACGCGTCGAGGGACTGAAAGTATTGGATATTGGCTGTGGAGAGGGACACTTTTCTAGATTCTTCGCGAGAGCAGGTGCGAAAGTGACAGCCATCGATTTTAGTGAGGCTTTGATCCAAGCGGCTTTAGCAGAGGAAAGCCGCGATCCCTTGGGCATCACCTATGTTGCTACTGATGCAGCGAATCTGCAAATGCTCGAATCGAAATCCTTCGATGTTGCTTATTGCTACATGGCGTTAATGGATATACAGGATTACCTAGGAGCAATAGCTGAAGTCGCTCGGGTTGTGAAACCAAAGGGACGGTTCCTCATTGTATTTGCCCATCCCTGTTTCTCTCTATGGCGGGTTTTGGAGGGAAAACAAGTAGGTGGATGGAGGACCCGGACTCGCAGAAATGGGACGAAGAAATACCTTTACTGCTGGACTTCCAATTATCTCCAAAGTCATAGTTATCCTTTCGAGTGGAAACACGACCGACTACCTTCGACCTTCACGACGACCGGGTACCATAGACCACTTTCAGATTATGTAAAGGCGTTAACCAAACATGGGTTCGTTATAACCTACCTCGATGAACCTCAACCCGCAGAAGAGGGTGTCAAAGTCCATCCTCCCATGGCAAAGCACTATAGAGTTCCTCAGTCTATTACTATTGAAGCTACCAAACTCACTTGGTGAATGCCTCGGGCTCGCCGATCCCTTTAACATCTGTTGCCCATCGTTTCACTTAATTCTGATTCTTTTTAAGAAAGGTGATTGGATAAGGGTTAGCGGAGGATGTGTCATGCCTAGCTCAGCTTCAGCAATAAGAAGGGAAGTTAAGCGGTTTTCTCAGTTTCTTGAGGAAGTGCATACTGGTTTGGAACGTGCTATTGATGGTTTGGAGAATGTGGAGCTGAATTGGCGGCCTTCACGTAGCAGTAACTCTATCGGTAATCTTCTCAAGCATATTATCGGTTCTCAAGCCTTTTGGATTCATCATGTTGTGGGTGGCAAGGTGACTGACCGCGTGAGAAGTGCTGAATTCGAAGTTAAGGATTTTAATATATCAGACCTTCGAAAAGAACTCTCGCAAGTGAGAAAACTGACTAATCTGATTTTGGAAAAGTTGACAGATGCTGAATTGGATGAGATGAGAAGTTATTGGTCACAACTCGCCCAATGCGAAAAACAGGTATCCGTGTATTGGTGCCTCTTTCATGTCATCGAACATTCTGCCCAACATATTGGTCAAATCTTCTATGCACGGAAGATGTACATGGATCTTCAATCATCATAGTGGCTATCTGTGGTAGTTTCACCGTTTTCAGCTGCAGTCTCTTCATCCAATGTTAATATCATTTAGCTCTGAGCATAATATGTCATAGTCTTGTTGATGGTGCACAAATACGCCAATATTGCCTAAGCGTAGATTGGTGAGATTTTGTTGTTGCATGGCTTGGGCGCTTTGGATCATTTCTTGCAGGGTGGGTTGTCGTGCTTGGGAGAGTTTGTAGGTGGGGAAGAAGGCGAGAAGGGTTGTTGGTATGGTGGGGTCGGTTTCTGCGATGAGTTGGGCAATTGCGATGTGTTGGTCGGTTTCTACCCATCCGGGGATGTAGAGGGTGAGGATTTCTAGCACGAACCCTGCGTCGTGACTTAATGATATGGATTCTAACACGGTTTGGTTTGAGGTTCCACAGAGTTTCTTGTA
>JABXGX010000349.1 GCA_016550405.1 archaeon
GTGGGTTCGTGGTTTGGATCATTGAGTCCGGTAAGGCTGGAATAGATTTGTGATAGGGGATAGTTGCCATAGACGCTAGTTGAAGTTAGCGGATTCTGGGAATCCATCGCGAAGCCAATTAAGGTATTAAAGGTCCCACCCCTCCCGGTTGTGGAATCTCGCTCGGGTTGTCCTTCTCGTAGTTTGACCAGTTGGGGGGTCCAACGATTCATTGCCCCGGTTCCCCAACCGGGAATTACAATGAAATTCTCCCACCGATTAGTCCGATAGGCGTTAACTTCATAATTTGTGTATAATGCAATCAACGGCGCATTTTCAACGAACACTTGTTGAGCAGTATGCGCGGCCAACCTCACATCATCATAATTTAGTAGGTTGAGCATTTGATCGATGTAGTAATCATAGGTAGCGTTGGCCCAGTTGAGCATATTGCGTTCGGGGTGTTGGATGTACTGGGACATGAAGTCTTCGAGGATGAGGGGATTAGGACTCAACTCGTAACAAAAACAAGCAGCATCATAATTCCGAGGAATTCTGTACACGAAATCTAAAATTATGCCGAAGGGGAGTGGTTGGGGTTTCGTGGGTATACCTGATTGATTCCAAAAGTATTGCATCGACGATAGTGCCCGTCTCCATTGTGGTGATTCGATGATGTAAAATGGTTGAAAGAGAAATGCACTTGCATCAGGAGCTTCGACGAAGCCATCACCATCTAGATCAAAAAAACCAGCTGCAGCCAATTCTGCCTTTGCCGCTGCTACATTGGAGGTTGTATAATCAGGATACGTTTGGTTGTTGTGCCACACACCAGTCGAAGGAAGAACTGGGTTGTCGGCGGGAATCCCTAGATTCCCCCACATAATTTCCGCAATTTCCGATTTGTTAATTGCGAATGCAAGGGCTCGCCGGAATGCGGGAATAGAAAATGGATACCTTTCACAATTAATTGCCATGAATCCGAATCCTAAATGTGGTGTCTGGGTCAATTGAATATTGGAGTCCTGGTCAAGGTCAGGGACATATTGTTCTTCCACATTATCTGTCAGACAATCAATCTGTCCTTGTAGGAGCGCCGTAACTTGGTCATCCTCCCCAGAGATGACGTGGAAAATCACCCTATCCGCATAGGGACCAGTGGGGTTCCACACAGAGGATTGCGTTCTATTCCTGCTAGACAAATGCGGGTTTGACCCTGTTTGAATGATAGGATGTAAACAAAGGAGAAGTAGTATTATTAATGGTCCAGTTATTGCTGGCAGTGATATTCGCCATCGCATTTGATTCCCATCCAAGCAAAGCTCCAATCGAAGTGGCAATTCACTACATTAGGGGGCTGAGAGAGTCTAAAATGGTTTTCTTTGGGGCAGGACCTAATGGCAATCGTAAGTTATAGGATTTGGACTATTGAAGAGCAAGTTCTAATTTTCTTTGAGAATGCTATGAATTGAGAGAATCTTGAGGCTTATGCCATTTCCTCTTTGTTTTTAAGGAGAAAGAGTAGAGGGAAGTCGAGGTTTCCTCATGGCCGAAACAGGAAAAGAAGCTATTCCAATTTGGATGCGTTTAGTAGAAGTCATTATTGGAATTTTGGCAATTGTACTTGCCATCATTATCTTTCTTGCACCTACCTACCTGAATGCGCTGATCTTCGTTCTCGCCATGTGTGCCGTCATTGCCATTCTCGGGCTTGGATTAATCTACCGTGGATTCATCCAAAAAGAGCGAACTTGGGCTATGCGATTCCTGATGATTATTGGTGGAATAATCCTCATCATTTTAGGAATCTATCTCTTCTTTGACTTAACTCTCTTTGCTGCCCTACTCCTGGTATGGATTTTCGGTATCGCCTTAGCAATCGATGGAATTGTATCCATCGTCTATGCTTTGGGATCCCTACGTCTGAAAAACTGGCAGCGATGGGCACTATTTATCATCGGTGCGATCGAAGCGATCCTGGCTCTCTTTGCCGTTGTCGTTCCCTTGCTTGGAATCAATATTTTCAGCCTATTAATCGTAGTAGCCCTTATCATGGGGGGCATCGCCTACATTCTTGCCGGACTTACCGGTGAACGATATGTTCCGCAACAGCCATCGGCAATGGGAAAAGAATAACCGAGGACCATTCATCCATTGAAAAAGATTTGAGAAATTAACTCCGTTATTAAAAAGGGAGCACAAGGTGCATTGGCTAGTCTAGAAAAGGTAACCAGCTGGTCAGTGCCACACCCAACATAATATGTGGTAGTGAATCCCATTAATTTAAAAGGCGAACCAGCAAACCCGCGCTAAGGTGCCTCATATTGGAATCTGAAACAAGTCCTATGTGGTTAAGAATCCTCAAAATCATCTTTGGAATTATAGCGGTTATCCTGGCCTTCTGGTTGATTTTCATTCCTCCAGTGGCTAGTTTCTTCTTCCTAGTGTTTCTATTTGCTACTGGGTTCCTCCTTATTGGAATCATCGCAATTATTCGTGGTATATTCAATCGAAACCTCCCTGGCTGGCTACGAGTCATCAATATCATCTTGGGCATCATTATTCTCATTCTTGCGCCGTTACCCTGGCTTGAACCAGGCGGAATTCTATTAACTGCTGTTATGATCCTTTGGCTGATGTCCTTTGGACTTATCTTCTATGGATTAACAAGCCTTATGATGGGTATTGCTGCTTCACAAGCACCGGGGTGGTATCGAGTGATCCTTATCATCTTGGGTCCCATCCTCATGGTCCTGGGTTTCTATGTCATCGCATATCCCATTTGGGGTCTTGCTTTTACACTTTGGATGCTCTGCTTTGGTCTCATCCTTGCAGGATTTGAACTATTAATCTCAGGAGCGACTGGTCAAGACCCACGAGCCGCTTAAGTGTCCACGCTATAATCGAAGAGTCGTGTCCTCTATTCCAGAGGACATCTCCTTTTTTCTTTTTTCACAAATTCGACCATTTTAAGGCTAATTCATCGCGGCGTGGCTTATAGACTGAATTAAAAAAGCCAGTTTGCGAGAGAAGTGTCTCCTTTTCGAATGTGCTCACATATGCTAATGCCTCATGCCAGGCCTGGTCAAAAGCCGAACCAAACCTGCTCTCAATTTGACGAGTAAATTCGTCTTCAGTCTGGACCTTCCCACCAATCGTAAAATATACTGGACCTTCATCTTGGGGTGCCTTGAATGCCATTTCACTTCCAAGGTGATAGGCCTCAGGGGTTTCCGTAATGGGTTTTTTCTTAACTTCACTTCGAGTACGTTTGACAGGTTTTGGCCCTTTGAATCCTCGCTTTGCAGCTGCATAGAATATCGCCCGATTTAAGCCCCAGCTTTTCGCGGAGGATATTTCTAAGCCAAGGATGTGTGCTCGTGCAGCCTGTAACACTGCCATGACCTGAAATCGGCCCACTGTCATAAGCTCACCACAAGATGTTTGGTGTCCTTTCCCCTTAGCTTTTCTCCTCTCACATAATTACGAGTAAAACACAAATACTTGCCAACAGAACTGAGTTACTGTGAAACAGTATTGGAGTATTTGATAATGGCACGCTATCATGTCCTCTTTCATCTTGATGAAGGTAGTAATTTCCGGTTGAAACTCACTCTGACTAACATACGCAGCCTGCTCAATGATTTGGATGATGAAGAACTTCAAATCGAATGCGTAGTCAATGGAGCAGGAGTAAAGCTCTTTCAACGTTCTGCAGAAGCAGAGCAAGAGGCGATTGAAACCCTCGCTGATCGGGGTATTCAATTTGTACTTTGTGAAAACTCACTAACCCTTTTCGAATTATCAAAAGACGATATGATGAGTGCCGTTGGGTTCGTCTCCTCAGGAGTGGGAGAGTTAGTAAAGAAA
>JABXGX010000350.1 GCA_016550405.1 archaeon
AAAGGATCGGAGGCAGTGAGTTTCACTACTACCAACAGGAAATGCCTCATGGGGGATTCTCCATACATCGCCCATACTGCATTTCGTGGGTGCTGTTGCCCTTGGTGCGCTATACCCCTTGGGAACGCGGGTTATCTCTAAACGCTATCCTAAAACTGACTGGTTTGCCTGGCTGCTCTTAGGGATAACTGGCGGCATTGTCGCAATCTTGGCTTTGCTCCGGTTGGTAAGGTTCTAAAAGAAGCATTGGACATTCAGGCCAAGGTGTGCTATAATGGTAATACAGGACATAACAATCATCAGGGTTAAGCCAAAAGGAGGCATTATGGCTGATAAGCATCCCTATGTTCCCGCAATAGGCTATCTGACTCAGACCATTGATCACTTTCGGAAGAAGTTTCCCTCTACCGTCACGGCTGACACGCTGAAAAAACTTGGAATTGCACCGAGAAATGAAAGCTATGTCTTGAATATTCTGCGTTTCTTGAAGCTTATTGACCAAGAAGGAAACAAGACGAAACGGGCCGAAGTTTTCTTTGTGGACGATTCTGTTTTCCCACAAGAGTTCGGGAAGTTGGTCAGGGATGCATATAGTGACTTATTCGAACTCCACGGAGACGACGCCTGGAGTCTTGACAAGGATGGATTGATAAGCTTCTTTCGGTCATCAGACGAAACTAGTAACACTGTTGGAGGGCTTCAAGCAAGAACCTTCCAGGTCCTAGCAGATTTTTCGGGAGGTGGAGAAATATCTGAGCAAGAACCAACCAAGAAAAAGCGTGCGAAGCCAAAGGCCCCTCCAGTCGGAGAGCGTATATCACCACGTCCAGATAAAGCTGACAGTTTCGGGCTGACTGTTCGAATTGAGATCAATCTACCTGCCGACGGGGATCAAGAAACTTACGACCGAATTTTCAGAAGTATTAGAGAGAATTTATTGAATGGTTGAATGGTTGTCCCGATTTGAACGAATTGCACGAAGGGCCAACCGCTTTACTGCGGCACGGTCAGAACCGGCTGGCGGCTTGCATCCATTTGATGAGAGAAATATCCACCCAAAACTACCAAGAATTGTTCGAGACCTCTTCGACAATGGACATTATGCCCAAGCCACCTTTGAAGCTTACAAGTTTCTTGACAAAGAAGTTCAGCGTCACTCAAATTTAGCAGAAAGTGGATATAAGCTGATGATGCATGGGTTTAAGTGTGATTCACCACCGATCCAGTTAACACCCCTTTCCACAACGAGCGAAAAAGATGAACAGAAGGGCTACCAGTTCATCTTTGCTGGGGCTACCCTTGCTATTCGCAACCCACGCGGCCATGAATTCAGTATCCGCGATTCGCCTGATACGTGTCTCGACCATCTTAGCTTGGCATCATTGCTACTACGAAGATTGGAAGAATCAGGCTTCAAATGACAAGCAATGTACTGGCTTGCCAATAAGTGCACCTAGCAAGCACATGCACCTGCCCACCCTAGCCGCCCCAACACCAAGGCGGCTTTGCTTTTGGCCCACCGGCCCTCGCGCCCCTTAACCCCTTTGTGAAGGGGCTTTCTTTTTCCGCGTGAAGGTGCTATGAGGTTGTTAAGGTACTAAAGGGCTATTGAAAACTCAGGTCCAATGTGCTACAATGGTATTAGGGATACAGCCTTTGTCTGTGTAGGATGTTCGGGAGGGAAGCATCATGAAAAAGTTACTCATCCTCGCCATAGCTCTCACGTTTTGCCTCATGATCTCCGTGTGCATCTATATGTTATCTGTGGCCAGGGTTCCTGTTTTGACGTTTAGCCCTAGCAA
>JABXGX010000351.1 GCA_016550405.1 archaeon
AAGTTGTTAAAGCAATGCTTAAGACAACCGAAAAATATGGTGCAGGGGCTGGTAGTGACCGATCGATCGCTGGCAACATGACAGCCCATGAGGAGCTGGATCGTCATCTTGCAAAATTTAAACGGGCACCCGCGTCGCTGACTTATCAAACGGGCTTCATGGCAAATGAGGGACTCATTCCTCAACTTGGTGGCAGAGGTGACCTTTTCGTTTCAGACGAGTTGAACCACGGCTCCATCATTGACGGCGTGAGATTGACCCACGCGGATCGCGCTATCTTCAAACACAAGGATGTTGAAGACCTAGTACGAGTTATGGATGAAGCAGAAAAGCACAAGCCACCCTACAACCACATTTGGATATTCACTGACGGCGTCTTCAGTATGGATGGCGACCTCGCTCCACTGCCAGAAATCGCAAAAATCGCTGAGGAACACGGTGCAGGCGTGTACGTAGATGATGCACACGGAGAAGGCGTACTTGGAGAAGGTGGTCGCGGCATCGTCAATCATTTCCACCTTAACCATAAACGGGTGCATGTCGAAATGGGAACGTTCTCAAAAGCCTTTGGAGTTGTCGGCGGACACATTACTGGTTGTGAAGATCTGCGAAACTTCGCTTACAACAAGTCGAGAACATGGTTACTCAGTGGAGGCGTACCTCCAGGAGTAGCTGCCGCATGTAGTGCAGCAATCGGCGTTCTCGAATCAGAGCCACAACATGTCAAGAAGGTTTGGGAGAATCGCAACTACTTCATAAAGGCAATGCAAGATCTAGGCTTTGACACAGGGAACAGTGAAACACCAATCGTGCCAGTGATGTGCGGGGATAGCAAGAAAGCAAAGGATCTCGCAGATTTCATATGGAAGAAGGGTTTCTTTGCGCTACCGATTGTATATCCGATGGTGGCCCGTGACAAAGCAAGAATCCGAGCTCAGTTATGTACGAAGCACACAAAAGAGCAATTGAGCAAGGCTGTTGAGGTGTTTGAGGAAGGTGGCAGAAAGCTCGGTTTGATTTAGTTTTTCAACGAGCTAGATTTTGCCAAATTCCATCCCTTTTTCGAAGGCTTTCTTGTTCACTTCAAACAGTTGCTTTTTCTCTTTTCCCAGAAGATCTCTTAATCCTTCAAGGATTTTTTCTTTTGACACGGTCTTTGTGTGCGCAACGTATGCCCCTAGCATCACCATGTTAGCAACTCTTTTGTCACCAATTTCAGAAGCAATCTTATTCGCTGGCACTCCAATTACACTCACATTTTTTCTCTTGACTTTGTGAGTAATCAAGGAATTATTCATCACTAGCACGCCTCCTTCTTTTAATCGAGGTTCAAAAGCATCTAATGATGGGTTGTTCATCACGATTAAAGAATGAGGAGACGTGATAACGGGTGATCCAATTGCTTCGTCTGAAATGACTACCGTGCAGTTGGCTGTTCCTCCTCGCATTTCGGGACCATAGGAAGGAATCCATGTCACGTCTTTTCCTTCTTTCATTGCACTATGTACCAGCAGTTTTCCAATGAACATGATTCCTTGTCCACCAAAACCTGCTAGTATGATGTCTTCATAGAAAGGTGCTTTCATTCTCTTCTTATCCCTCCTCTTTAGGAGACTTGAATTCGCCAAGTGGATAGTAAGGTATCATCTCTTCGTCCACCCACTTTATCGCTTCACGAGGAGACATTCTCCAAGCAGTTGGGCATTGAGACAAGACCTCCACTAAGGAAAAGCCCAAGCCTTTTATCTGGGTTTCAAAGGCCTTCTTTATTGCTTTCTTTGCCTGTATAACGTTTTTTGGATTGTTCACTGCTACTCGTGTGATATAAGCTGCTCCGTTCAGAGTGGCGAGAATCTCCGACATTTTCAAGGGGTAGCCTGCTTCTTTTGAGCTTCGTCCAAAGGGTGAAGTGGTTGTTTTCTGACCAATAAGAGTCGTTGGAGCCATTTGCCCACCGGTCATTCCGTAAATAGCGTTATTGATGAAAACGGTGGTGATATTCTCCCCTCGAGCCGCTGTGTGAATGATTTCAGCTGTTCCAATGGAGGCTAGGTCCCCGTCTCCCTGATAGGTGAAGACAACAAGTTCAGGATGCACTCGTTTACATCCTGTTGCAATCGCTGGTGCTCTGCCGTGAGCTGCCTCATACATATCGCAATT
>JABXGX010000352.1 GCA_016550405.1 archaeon
AGTCGGATTGAATATTACGTCTGGGAAGCCGATAAGGACAAACCTACCATTTTTCTTTAAAATAGTCAATAACGCTTCCCAGTCGATTTTACCGGAGGCAGTGCATAGGAGTATGTCGAAACCGAACTCAACTTGGCGCAAGCTGGCCTCGTCGTCCGAAACGAGGAAGTGGTCTGCGCCGAAGGCAAGCGCTTGGTCTTTCTTCTCTGGAGAGTGCGAAATAGCGGTGACTTCATAGTTTAAGGCGTGAGCGAACTGTAATGCGAGGTGGCCCAGTCCTCCCACGCCGATAATGCCAATTTTCTGCTCGGCTTGCGCTGCATATGATCGGAGAGGAGAGTAAACTGCAATCCCCGCACACATGAGGACAGCTGCAACCTCGGAGGGCATGGCGTCGGGCAGCGGGTAGGCAAAGCGGCTATCCACTAGAATAGAGGACGAGAAGCCGCCATAGGGGACCCACGTTCCTGATTTGACTATGTCCATACAGAGTTGCTCTTCGCCCTGTAAGCACCATTCACATTGCCCACAAGAACGGCCTTGCCATCCGATGCCGACCCTATCACCTTTCTTTAAACCGGATACTTCGTGACCTACGCCCGACACGTACCCAACGATCTCGTGACCGGGGACAAAGGGAAAAGTGGTTATTTCGTAGTAGTCGTCAATAGCTTGGATATCGGTATGGCACAAACCGCAGTGTGTAATTGAAACCCGGACATCAGTGTTCCCCAGTTTGGGTAGCTCGTAGGTGAATGGCTCGAGTTCTTGTCCCACTGCTCTCGCGGCGTATCCTAAAACTTTTGAAGAAGACATTCGTAAGGCCTCTTTTATTCAGTAGCGCCCATGAACTGTATTATTATAATCATGAATTCTACTTAAAGACATGGACTTAACACGGGTGACTATCATTAGTTAGCCCTGACCAATAAAAATTATTTTAGTCGATGATATCATTTATTATATCGATGATTGTAATTTCAAAGAAGAAGTGATACAAGTTTTAGATCACCTAAATTTCTGCAAAAAACTGGCAAGGCTTGGGTTTATGAGTATCAAGGCTCACTGAAGTTAATCACGAACCAACTGGATGATTTGGATGGAGGTTAGAAAATGAAGGAGTATGACATTGTTATTGTTGGTGCTGGTCCTGGTGGTTCAACTGCCGCAAAGGAAGCTGCAGAGAAAGGTCTCAAGACCATCTTCTTTGAACGTGGTCGAAAACCTGGAGAGAAGAACGCCTCAGGGACTGGTCTTGGTCCTCGTCTATGGCGAGAGTTCGATATTATGAAAGAATTGAATTCTGAGGATTGTCCATCAATGAGACCTGGGGCCGCTGCTCGTAACTACTTCATCAACGCTGAGGGTGAAGTGACTGGTTACGTCATGACAAGGCCAACAGAATCTGTCACCTACGAACCTGCGAAAAGCATGATCACCATGAATTGCTATCGGAGTGATTTCGACCCTTGGCTAGCGAAGTTTGCTGTTGAAGCGGGAGCAAAGTTGAAGACATCCACTCTTGTCACTGGCTTATTGAAGGAAAATGGAAATGTTGTAGGTGTTATCGATGAAAAAGGTGACAAGTACAAGGGTTTTGTCATTGGTGCTGATGGCGCTGTGTCCATGGTGGCCCGCGAGTCTGGTCTTAGACTGAGATGGGAGCAGCAAGAGACAACACTCACGGTTCAGTATGATTTTGAATGTTCATCATCCAAGATAGACGACGTAATGGGTGATGAGGCGTTGGCTGTGTGGTGGTCAGCAACTTTCCCCGCTTGTTACCAAGTGTTTTTTGATTCAAGCTTCCACCTTGGGCTAGGGAACTGGATGAGATGGTGGGATAAAAATCCCGTTCATTATCTGAACAAGGTAGTAAATTTGAAGTATATGCAAAGACTGTTGCGAGTCCTGGATGCGAAACCAAGAGAGTTTCAGGCTCACCTTCTCCCCTGGCAAGGAATGCCCCACGATACTCAT
>JABXGX010000353.1 GCA_016550405.1 archaeon
CAAGCGATTTGTTCTACTCAGTAGCGACAGGTTCAAGGCGTCTTCGCTCATTCCTGACGCCTGTTGGGATTGCTGTGTTTTTTGGCATGCTACTTTTAGTAATCTTCGGTAGCCTGTACATGGATGGTGCGCTCGGTTTCCCAAAGCTGCTCTCCGGACCACCAGGTACGCTTCTTGGAATAATTCTTCTCGCGGTAGGTCTGGTAATTTGGGCTTGGTGTGTGGTGTGGTTCAGGAAAGCAAAGGGGACACCTGTGCCCTTCAATCCTCCACGCGAACTAGTTACAGTGGGCCCGTATGCATGGTCGCGCAACCCAATGTTGACAGGGGTCTTCGCCTTTTTGTTCGGGATTGGGGTCATACTCCACTCTGTATCGATGGTTTTCATCTGGACGCCGGTGTTTGTAATATTTAACGTGCTCGAATTGAAATTGGTTGAGGAACCGGAGCTCGAGCGTCGGTTTGGTGAGAGTTACATAGAGTACAGACGGCGCGTACCAATATTCGTTCCAAGCGCGCCCGGCGTCAGAAATAGAGAGAAGCGCGTCGTCTAACAGGGCGCATTAGGGTAATTTGAAATGAGGGAAAGATAGTGTGCGATACCGAGTTATTTTAATAGGAACTTTGGCAACGCTTCTCTTTTTTTATGCTTTTTCATTTTCCAATGACACGCACATGACACCGCAGCAGAAAGCAGCAACATTTCTCAATAGCTTGGTCGAAGATTCCACCTCACCTGGTGTTCAATACGTATTCGTTTCCCCAGAAAATATTCTCTTTCACTATAGCAACGGTACAGCGGATATTCACAACCGTATACCGGTGAGTAATGGCACGACATTCAATGCTTATTCCGTAACTAAGACTTTCACAGCATTGGCAATCTTGCAGTTGGCAGAACAAGGTAAACTTAAATTAAACGATTCAATCTCGAACTATGTCAGCTTCTATCCTTATTCCCAATCGCCGACGATACAGCAAACGCTCAGTCATATTGCTGGTTTCCCAAATCCGATTCCGCTTAAATGGATTCATTTACAGGAAGAGCATGAGAGTTTTGACGAAGCTGAGTTTATTGAGAAGGTTTTAGAGGAGAATAACAAACTGGATAATGAACCTGGAAAGAAATTTGCGTATTCCAATATTGGCTATCTATTGCTTGGCGAAGTAATAAAAAGGGTATCGGATCAAAGTTATCAAGAGTATATCCGCAGAAACATAATCGACAGGGTAAGGTTGAATCATGAAGCCAAATTAGATTTTGCTATTCCATCACCTGAATCCCATGCAAAGGGATACATCAGGCGTTGGAGTTTTATGAGCCTCGTGCTTGGCTTTATGATTGACAAAGACCGATATACAGAGAACTATGGAGGAAGATGGATACAGTTCAAAAATCTCTATGTCAATGGATCAGCTTACGGCGGCATAATTGGCAATGCTGCTGGCTTTGGGAATTATCTTCAAGCTCTCTTAAAAACTTCTGTGTTGATTTCCGATGAGTATAAATCCAAATTGTTCACGAGACAGAGAACAAATGATGGCAGAGAAACAAAGATATGTTTGAGCTGGTTTGTAGGG
>JABXGX010000075.1 GCA_016550405.1 archaeon
CACCGATACAGAATGAATTGATTAATATTATCTATGATTTTTCAAAAATACATGTAGAAGTTCCAAGATAGGAATTCGAATTTGCCACATTGGGAATTGCATTAAACTTTCTAACAAATTGCTACAGCTGATGTTTTTCGTCACAAGCTCCTCAAAACACAGCTGAGCATGGTGTTCGGTGTCTGCATGGATACCATAATTCAAGATGTTATCGATCATCAGGGGGCGAGCCAAAATTATCGATTAGCATTAGAAATCTTGCATTAGATCCCACCTGTTAAATTTCCAATAATGGGTATTTTCCATCCGTTTTTTCTACCTATTAATCCAGTGTTGGTTTTTCGCTTCCCTTGTGTTATGTGAATCATAGAGATTTCCAATACAATTAACTCGTTATCTTTCATAACCCAAACCTGCAGAAGGGAATCGTGAGAAGAGGGCCCCTGAAGATGCCGAGAAAAGCCTCCAAGGGTGGTTCTGTGACTCTTGGAGGGTTTTTAATCCCCTTTATTCCTAAAGGGAACACTATCAAATGAACAATTCTACCTTGATAGGCGGGGCTCAGACAGGAGGAGGCAGATCATGAAGAAAATAATAATGGCTTTGGCTATTAGTTTCATTGTCTCGGCAGTTTTTACATTAATGGTCTATTCCCAGATGGCAGGGAAAGGGTGGGAGAAGACCTTCACGCTTCCGAGTGGTGAGGTGATCTTGGACATGAGCGGAGAATGGGACGATCACATAGAATTCTATGGACCATTCGGATTTCTTCCACCTGCTACAGACATTCTCACGATCACGCAAGAGGGTAATACATTCACCGGTGTCCGGAAGATCGGAACCAAGTGGGTACCCAAGGGTACAGAAACCATTAAAGGCGAACTGGACAAGGATGGATTCAAAGCGGTTTAGTCATGGCTTCATGCAATAGATGGATCTAAATTCCTATGGGAGCCATGTACGTGGGAAATCAGCGAGAATGGCAATAAGGTTGTGCTTGACTGTGGGGACCGAGTCAAAAGGACAATCACCAGGAGATGAGGGGTTATGCAATTCTGCAAGAATGGCCATGATGCTTATTGATTTGGTCATTTGAGTTATTTGATTATTATTTGCGAGTACAGGATTGGGAATAGAGGACGTTGGTTCTGAAACAACTTACTCACATCTGAAAGCGTATAGTTGTGTTATCCCATAGTTTTGTGGCCTGAAGGTATTGTGAAGAAACTACATGAATTATAGTTAGGTGACTGATGGAACAAGAAATTATAGAAATTCAAAGGCATTGTCCTGATTGCAATGCACCAATGGAAAAAGGTTTCCTAGGACCGATCGGGTTTTTATTATGGTTCAAGAAAAAGAAGAGAGTATTTAGTGTGTTAGAAATTGTATTTGGCCGGAAAATTGCCAGTACTGGATATCCACACAATCAGCCTGCATTTCGCTGTCAATCATGTGGGCTTGTGATTTTTAAAGGAAGAAAGCAAAAAATAGTCATCTAACCAACCTATATCGGTTGAGGGAAGTCCATTAAATTATAAGTTTCTGACGGACATGAGTGACGGATCTGACATTGAAATATGGATTCTCCCAAAGTTGTTGGTATGAGAACTACATAGGAATATCTTTTGCCATTGATAAATAAGTTGTTTCAAAACCAACATCCCTTTCGAGCAGAAGGACTATGTTATGAAGGAACTCATACTATGGGTATGGATTGTAGCATGGCTTGTGTCTTGCTGCTGCTTGGCCGCAATCCAGCTCAGACATACGGGTGGTCGTCTTTCAGCGCCATTGTCGACCCTGACAAAAGACTTGGATGCAACAAACAAGAAACTCGCAAAGACTGCGGGTATCTTATTTCTTGCTGGAGTCCTCCTATTAGTTATCTCATCTTTGATGTGAATCGAGAGCGGAGGAGAAATGGACGTACATAAAAATATAAGTTAATTCGAAAGCTTGAGTCTTTTTCAGCAGAAGCGATTACGACCAAGGAACCCGGTGGCTACACAGAAAAGGATGGGACATTGGTTCTGAAACAACTTATTCACATCTCAAAGCGTAAAAGTATCTTATCTACCTGATACCGACATCAGCGAGCTTTCCAAACACATATTGGGAAGTTTTGGTATTGAGCCTTAATATAATAGACCCATCGAAGCGACTTGTTTATCGCTCGCGGCTCATGGGATCCATTAGTCATTAAGAAGGAGAATTAGGTTGGAATGCCCTTTCTGCAACAGACCACGTGACCTGATGGACCGAGTCTTTTATGAGAACAAAAACTTAGGTTGGTTCGCGTTCCTCAATGCCCCTCCTCACACAAAGGGACATTTAATCCTCGCAGCGCTCGGCCGGCATGATCACTGTCCTCAGGGCTTCGATCTACAAACGCTTTCTGGTTTGGGTGAAGCACTATGTGAAGTTGTACAGGCAATTTTCAAATTTCACGGCCCCGGCATCAAGGATGTCCTCCTGGCCTCCCTCCGGGGTGACGTCAAGCATTTCCATCTTCACTTATTGCCCTTGTGGCCTCAAGAAGAGAAACGCTGGCGAGAAGTCACTGGATACCGTAATTCACATCTCATGGAGTTCCTCGGTTCACTGGAAAAGAAGCAGGATTTCTTGTTGGCAGAACGTGCCTTGAAGGAGTGTAAGTCAAAGGAAGAGGTACGTTTAGAGGCCATAAAGGAACTTTCGAATGATATTCAAGCTCTCCGGCGGATTACCGGATATAAATTACGTGCCTATCAAATCACTTCAGCGGACGGCTTATAGCCACCACTAAGTCTAGACGTTGTGCAGAAGACATGATGATATTCTTCGACATCGACGGGACACTTGTTGACCACAAGGGAGCAGAGCAGTCTGCAGCTTTGGTGTTCCAGAATGATCATGCTGGGATCTTTCCGGAGTCCCCAGACGCATTTGTTGCTCGCTGGCAGGCCGTGGCGGAGAAACATGTCAGACGGTATCTCGCTAACAAATTATCTTTTCAAGGACAACGACGCGCCAGAGTACGCGAATTGTTTGCTCATCACTCAGTGCTCAATGATGCCGAGGCTGATGCTTTGTTTGCCCGGTATCTGAAACGATATGAGAAGAACTGTACTCTCTATCCAGACGTGAAGCCGTGTATCCAAGAGCTCATTGGGCATAAACTTGGGATCATCTCCAACGGCGATTCCAGGCAGCAGAGGAAGAAATTGCAGATGCTCGGGATCTTCAAGCATTTTTCCACCGTTCTCATCTCCGGAGACATCGGCATTGCCAAGCCTGCGCCCGATATTTTTCATGCAGCCTGCCAAGAGGCGTTGGAGAGGCCGGACGAATGTGTGTACGTCGGTGACGATTTCGAGGAAGACGCCATAGGCAGCAGGCGGGCTGGTATGAAGGGCATCTGGCTCAATCGTGACGATTCAAGCTACCCTGATGAAGTGGGGATGATCAGGACATTGAATGAACTCAGGAAACATATTGAATCGGACAACAATCGGGTGCAGGCGACGCGTTGACCCGTGCGCCTGACCCGAAACTGTTAAGCTACGAAAATACACAGGGACGGTACTATACCAAGTATAATGAATCTAAGAAGATATGGAAAAGCACCTTTTGCCATCGTTGTTGTCCACGGCGGTCCAGGTGCGGGTGGAGAGATGGCTCCAGTAGCGCGTGAACTCGCATCCACCTGGGGTGTATTGGAACCGATTCAAACAGCGACATCGCTCGAAGGACAGGTCGAGGAGTTGAGAGCGGTTCTAGAAAAGCACGGAGACCTTCCTGTCACTTTGATTGGCTTTTCTTGGGGAGCATGGCTCAGTTTCCTTGTTGCGGCTCATTATCCCGCAATCATCAAGAAGTTGGTCCTCGTCGGAAGTGGCCCCTATGAAGAGAAGTACGCAGCGAGACTGCAAGAGACCAGGTTGAATCGTCTCAGTGAGGAAGGAAGAACAGAGTATGAATTCATCATCAGGGCTTTAGGTGATCCCGCGACCGAAGA
>JABXGX010000076.1 GCA_016550405.1 archaeon
TAAAGCAGTCATCCGTATCAGAGAAGGAGTGGATGCTCGGGCAGTTAAAGTGGATTCCGCTTCGGGATCCTCTCGGAATAATCGGTTAACAAACGTGTTGAGGCGACGGACCTCGTGAGCATCTTTGAGTTCAACCAACCATTCCCGGCGAAGGAGCTTCCGTTCAATAACTTGCCGCATTAAACGGAAGGCATCAGATCCCAACATGCGTTGTAAGGCTTTAGGAACTGGAATATCTTGTGTCTGAATAGGAACTTGGCTTTGCGCATCGGTTTGTAACTGGTCGAGTTGTCTTCTAAGCTGTTCTTCACGGATAGTGGGTGGCTCAAGAAGGGAATAAAAATACACAACTTGATAGGATACCTCAAGGTAAATAAAGCTCATAAGGGCAACGAGAAATGCAGGGGATTGTAAGAAGAAAAGGAAATTCATGTCTGGAGGAATAGTGCTAAGAAGAGGCATAAAATAACCATTTTCGCCTCCCGGAATGTTTAGGACAATTCCTGCCGCACCTAAAATTGCTAATCCTACCATGGTTACAAAACAAAGAGTGGCTAATCGACCATTAACACGAAGAAATGACATTATACCCGCAGCTATGGCAGCAAAGAGCAATAACCAAAAGGATAGAAAATATAAACTTTGAAGGAAATTGTAAATATAGAAGTCCAACTGTTCTGGAGGTACCATAGGAGAGAGGGTGAACCCGAAGGCTTGGAAATAAGCTGCAATAACCTCTCGATAGAATTGAAAAAGACTTTCAGGCGGGACTTGATACACAATTGATCCAATGAGTGCACTAACAGAGGCTGCTACTTCTACGAAAAGAAGGACTAGTAGTGTCAAGACATTACGTAAGCCGTTGGCAAAGTCTAGAAGTGATGTGAAGATGCCGGCTGGTCCTGTAACGCGCCAGACAACCGGATCTAAGCCAACAAGGATGACGGTTGCAAATGCAACGAATACGGCAATGGCGATACTCCGGAGCACCAACAGAATATAGCGTGTCACTTAGTCATTCCCTCCATTTCTAAATCACCGCGACACTCCTTTTCTTGGCTTTCAGGTATTCGCTGAGAACAGTGGGAAGAAAGTCACCTGGACCTACAGGAATGATGGAAACACCCACTCGTTGAAAACCCTTGGCTAATTGGGATTGCTCTTCGAGAAGTTTATGGACGATGGCTTCACCAATTGCGCGTTCTACTGGCGAAAGATAGATTTCCTCAATTTCAAACCAAGGACCAAAGGGTCGAATGACGAGCGCGTTATGTTTGTAGCCTCTAATGAGTCTGATGCCTTTCTCCAAGCGGCGTCGGTTCGATTCGAGATCTGTGATGATGATGAAGAAACTCTGTTGATTAATCCGTGGGGCTAGATACTCGACCGCTGCTGTCAGGTCAAATTCACCGCCGGGCTCTATTTCCGCGAGCAGATCTAACATTTGGTGGTAGTGTGCATCACCAAGACCTGGTTTGAGAAACGAGTGGTGTTTTGTAGACCATGCTAGTAATCCAACATGGTCTTTACGCTCCATTGCAGTTTTAGCAAGCATTAAGGCCGCACGAATGGCGGCCTCAAGTTTACTATATTCCGGACGCCCTGCAGCCATCGTTGCTCCGGTATCAAGAATAATAAACATCCGAATATTACGTTCAGTTTCATACTGGCGCATCATGAGTTTTTGCAGACGGGCTGATGATTTCCAATCAATCCTACGATATTCATCACCCACCTCATACTTTCGAATACCTGTAAAATCTGTGCCTAGACTCATCTGCCGAGTTTTATGTATCCCAAACATATGACCTAGTCTTCGCTTCTTTGCCAGACTTTCCATTATCCGAACTTCTTCCACATTCGGGTAAATCAGCAACTCTTCAAAGTTTTCTCCAGACATTTCCTCAAACCGATATTCCAAGCGATCAAATATTTGGAATTTCGTAGGACCAAAGGTAAATTTTCCTCGTAATGGGGCTTGGAGAATGTAGGAAAACTTGATTTCTTGATTCGGGTCAATTCGTGTTCGAATGCGATTCTTTCCTAGGACCAATCGAAAGATTTCTGGATATACGTCAAAGATGTCCACTGAATCAATCCGATGCGTACCAGTATTCTTGATGGTAAGTTTTATGTGAACGAAATCATCTTGGAAAATTTTCCGTTTATCAA
>JABXGX010000354.1 GCA_016550405.1 archaeon
AAACTCTTCTTTTTGCCTCATAGATCTTACAACGCCCAAGAATGAATTCTTCATGCAATCCGGTTATACTGGGATTGTTGGAGAACAACCAATGCATTTCCCGAAAGCCGAGATTGAAATTCCCACTCCGTATCAATCTCAGCAGAAGAAGAACTATACGGATATCATATTTCGTTTTCCCGAAATATGTGTAGATAATGGGACGGTTTTCTACAATTTGCCTCCAGATGCCTTTGGACCACGCACCTTATCTATAATCCAACCTACAAGCCAAGAACCAAATTCACAGTCTATGCCCAGCCTTGATAGAATTTTTGAGATTTCAAATGGTATGTGTGTCCGAGTAATCTCATGGTTTACGGATTTACGGCGCCAATTTGTTTTCGGGTAGGTCGTGAATTCATTTTTGGGTAATCCTTAATCAATTGGGTTGTTTTCCTTAAGCATCTAGACCTGCTCCGAGATTTTAAAAGCCCGACATTTGTTAGGGATAATGAACTAATGTGTAGGAGATGCAGCAATGCCTTCTGAAGAAAAAGATCTCGACGAAGCCTATTCCCGTTATGGTAAACGGTTGAAGGATAAAATGGCAGCCCAAGACCCAATTAAGGATGAGGAACTCCGAGAGCGCCTTGATCAAGTTGATCGTCATAGCCCAGCAAAATCAAAGTTGTTCGCAGACTCTGAAACTCGTCTTCAACAGCTCAAAGAAGAATTTCTTATTGAAGTTCAAGTTCCTCAAACGCTTCAGGAGCATATCGTGCATCTTCTAGCTCAAGGGCATGTAGGTGGACTATCAGGCACCACAGTTTCAGTAGCAGATTTGTATACTGAGATTCATGATGTGAATGAATATCGAAAAGTATCAAGAAAGAAATTCGAAAAGGCACTTAAACAACTGGAGAAGAACGAAACCGTTCAACTTAGTGAAGTTCAAGGCATTCGCGTAGTGAAATTACACAGTCAATTTCTCAGCGAGGATGAAGCCGCCATTTTAGATGTTGCAGCGCGAAAAGATGGAAAAGCCTCGATTGAGCAGATCATGGTTTCTACTGGTTGGACACAGGCACGAGTTCAAATCGCATTAGACACCTTGATAAGCAAAAAAATGGTGGCTAAAAAGAAGAGCTTTACTCGTGGAGTCCGTTACCAGTTATCAGAAGACACCTAAACACTTCATTTCACTTATACACAACCCTCTATTATTTTAAATAGATATTTTTGGATAAAAGACATGGTGTACAACTAGTGAGTACTGATTGTCTAGAGCCCCTCCGTAGCAATCAAAGACCATTTGACGATAGCCCTCACCAGGATATTCGCCGTGAGAAACGCTTACTTCGTCAGGCTATAGCAAAAGCAAGTGGATCTCATCGAATTCGACTACAACGAGAATTAGCCGCGCTTGAGGAATATGAACGAGAAAAACGTCAACAAATTCTAGAACAGAACGTCCTCGCCTAGCTCAGAATCCTGCCTATTTTCGGTTTCAGTCTAAAGGAGTAGTCTTATCAGTTATTCTGCTCAATGTCAACAAGACTCAGTTCATTCCCGAAAGAGAAGTGGTGATTAGCTGTGGGCTGTGTGATAGCGATCTCCGGCACACCGGGAACGGGCAAATCCGCAGTTGGTATTTTGTTATCTCAACAACTAGACTTAGAACTCATTGAAATAGGCCAGATAATCAAGGATTTTGAATTACATCAGGGTATGGACCCACAGCGTAAAACACTCATAGCAGACATCGATCGACTCCAAGAACACCTCAACCAATTGCTCCGATCTCAACAAAAGGAGCTAATTATTACTGGACACTTTGTTGACATCGTTCCTGACAAATTTCTGAAAGTACTAATTGTACTTCGGTGTCATCCACTTACCCTCATAGAGAGATTACGTAAACGTGAATGGGCTTCGGAGAAAATCTTGGAAAATATCCAAGCAGAAATCCTTGGCGAATGTACTTCTCAAGCATTAGCAAACCATAGCTACCAGAAGATCTTTGAAATCAATACAACGACACTCTCAACTCAAGAAGTTGCAAAGATCATAACAGATATTCTGAATGAGAAAGGAAAGCAGCATAATGTTGGTAAAATTTCTTGGTTAGCAACGCTGGATCCACAAATGATTCATCAGATTATGGAAGAAAATCAACTTCCCCGCACATCACAAAAAGCATAAGTGGTGTTCCTAGCTTTGAACACTGTAGAGAAAAGAAGGTTGGCAACTCGTGAAGGATGAACCACAATCGTCTACACAAGCACTAATTCGAAAATATACTCTAGCCAATGCCATCAAATTTGACGGGAAAGCCAATTCAAAAGCAGTTATTGGAAAACTGTTGGCTGAACAACCAGAATTGCGACCCAAAGCGCGAGATATTATTGATCAAGTAAATCAAACCGTAAATCAAGTCAACCAGATGTCTGTTGCAGATCAAATCTCAGAACTTGAAACACTTGCCCCAG
>JABXGX010000355.1 GCA_016550405.1 archaeon
CTTCCTCTTTACAGATTTCCATGACTTTGAGCATTTCTTGCGTGGCGGGTTCCTTCGTCTGTTGATTTCGAACAAGTTCGATGCCTTGCATCATTCCCTGTCCCCGCACCTCGCCCACAATCCGATGGTCATCTTTCAATGCCTGTAATTGTTTTTTGAGATAGGCGCCGTTTTCTGCAGCCTGTCGAAGGTAATTGCTTTCTTGGATGATATCTAATACAGCAATGGCAGCAGCACATGAAAGAGGGTTACCACCAAATGTTGCAAAACTATCCGTGGTGGTGTAGTCAGCAGCATACTCGGGGCGTGTTAAGAAGCCACCAATGGGAACACCGCTTCCAAAGCCCTTAGCCATCGTGATGATGTCAGGGGCTACTCCGGATTGTTCAATGCCCCACCATTTATTCCCTGTTCGCCCAAATCCAGTTTGTACTTCATCGCTGATGTAAAGCCCGCCAAATTCTTTCACGATTTCATGCGTGATTTGGAAAAATTCGGGGGGCGCTTGAATTATACCCGCAACGCCTTGGATTGGTTCTACGATGAAGGCAGCAATTGCGTTGTTTGTCTGTGTGCGAATTAGCTCTCGAAGGTACCGGGCACATTGGATATCACATTCTGGATACTCTTTGCCAAAGACACACCGATAGCAGTACCCGTATGGCTGAAACCGAACACCCGCAGGATGAGGCTCCGGCACTGTCCGCCAGCCAGCCGTGGATAATTCACGAGCTAGCATGGTCCGCCCATGGTACGCATGAGAGCAGGCTACAATGTAGGGGTTGTTTCGAAATTTCCGAGCCATGTATAACGCGGCTTCATTCGCTTCAGACCCGCTATTAACAATAAATGATTGGGTTAATCCGTTGGGAGCGATTTCAGCAAGTCGTTTCGATAATACGGCATATGGAATGGTAGCGTACAAGGAGCTGGTGTAAATCAATCGCTCAATCTGCCAGTTTAGTGTTGCCACAAACTTAGGATGAGTGTAGCCAGTTATTGACGTGCAGATTCCAGCAAAAAGATCGATGTACTTCTTTCCCGTTGCATCCTCTAATAGGGCACCGTCACCTTTTACGAAAAGAACAGGGTCTTGATAGTAATGGGTCACAGCAGGAACCACGTGTTGCCGCTCAAGATTCAAAATCTCTTGCGTAGAATAGGCTTTTCGCAAATCTTTCGGAATGAGCTTTTCATCCATGAAATTCAACACCCACAAATGATGGATTCCTTATACACTCGGTTGCCTAAAGGCTTTATCTGGTGAGTCCCCCATTTACATTGATAAGAGGTGTAAAATGTCATGGCTCAAAATCCATTAGCAGTTGAATTCGTAAAAATCCCATTTAAAAACCCATTCATGTTATCATCTGCACCTCCTAGTCTCGATGCTCGACGAGTTATCCGTGCTGCGAAACTTGGATGGGGCGGAGTAGTTCTCAAAACAGTCACCGAAGAGCCTACGGTTGATCCGCGGACACGCTTAGGAGTGTTGCGACAGGAAGGAAAACTCGTTGGTATGAATAATATCGAGTTGCTTTCACGTCACCCCCTTGAGACATGGACAGATTCGTGGATTCCCGCAATTAAACAGAAGGCCCCTTCTGATTTTGTTGTCATTGCCAGTATTATGTCCGGACCTGAACCAGAGGGATGGACCAGGTTGGCCCATACCATGTCAGAAACGGGGATTGACGCGCTTGAACTCAATGTGTCCTGTCCTCATGGTTCTCCTGAAAAGCACATGGGAGCGTTTATTGGGCAAGATCCAGAGTTGGTGGAACGTGTTACACGCGCCGCAAAAAAAGGCACAAA
>JABXGX010000009.1 GCA_016550405.1 archaeon
CAAAGACCTCTGCTTCCCCTGGCCATTCACAACCCGTTTCTAGATAATATTTCCCACCACAGGGAAACTCGTGAAATGATAGATTTAATCCAGGAATTCCTGTGGCAACAGTGGTAAGTACCTTCCTGGCTTCATCAATAACTTCAGGTCCTATCCCATCACCAGGAAGCACTTGGATTTTATACGCATGAGCCACAGTTATTCATCTCACGGACCAGTCTGTGTACTAGCTAAACAATGCACTTCCCACCTATTACTGCTCCTCTAATATCCACCTATCTAAAAGAAACGAGCGCATGTATCTTTTGGAGAGGAATCTAGATTCATTTAAGTGCTTCTTCAACAAACTGGATGAGGTCTACCATCTTCAGTTTGGACTCACTTTTCTCAATCGCTAATTGTAGTGAAGTTTCACAGAATGGGCATGCACTCACTAAATGCGTGGCTCCCGTTTCTTCGGCTTCTTTGATGCGTTCAATGGAAGTATCTAGAGTCCAGTCGGGGAATTGAGCTCGGGCACCCCCACCCGCTCCACAACACCAAGCATTTTCCTTGTTGCGTGGCATCTCAACAAAGTTATCGCCCAGAAGTATTCGGAGTATCTTTCTGGGGACTTCAAACCATTCAGCTTTCTCCTTGCGGTTCTTGATGAGATGGGCGACGTGCCGTCCATAGTGGCAGGGATCATGATAGGTTGCTTTGATGCCTTTAAGGGGTTTCAGTTTCGCCTTACCGCTCTCAAGAAGTTCGGCGATGTAATTGACGCTATGTTTCACTTCGAAGGGAAGTGGTCCATAATATTTTGGCCAGTCTCGCTTCATAGTGCGGAAACAACCAGCACACGAAGAAACGACAACTTTTGCCCCAGCATTCTGGAAGAGCTCTACGTTATGTTTCACGTAGTCTTTGACCAAATCTAATTTACCCACACGGATCAATGGTGAACAACAGCACCACTCGTCTTCTTTTACGGTTACATCTGCACCAAGCTTATCCATGACTCGCATCGTGGAAACCGCGAGTTCTTCTAACCGATAGGAGGCTGTACAGCCAACAAAATAAATTACATCCGCTTTTTCTTTAAGCTTGAATTCTTTAGGTACCCAAGCGGTCCGAGATGCGTGTTCTTCATTATACGGATTCCGCTTAATTTCAGTAGCCTTAGAGTAGCCAATTTGCTTATCTAAGGGACCAACACCAGCTTTCACAGCCTCAGCACGCATCGCTTCAATAATATCAACCGTCGGTAACTCATTTTCACACTGTTCTTCACATTGACCGCAGGTGGAGCAACGAAAGAGGAGATCACCTGCATCAGTGTCCAGTTTATAGTTGCCATCGAGGATGGCACGAGCAAGCCATAATTTCGCACCGCCACTGTAGGCTTCCCATTCCATAGCGCTCCAAGCAGGGCATCCCACTTCAAAGCCACCCTTCGGGTTGGCGGCATCGGCGATGGTACAAGCTTTACAGTGAATGCAACGGGCTATTTCGAGCTCAAAATCTTTAAGTTCCGTCTTGGGTTTTTCGGATTCTGTCATGGTCAAAGTTCTCCAGATTGTGAGGGCAATTGATGCCTTTCACATACGTTAATGCCTTTTACCCTTTGCCTATTTTCAAAAAAGTGTACGGTGTTTATCGTTCGTTCATAAATCTGATTGCTGGGGTTTTCACTTTTCATGAATCTAGTGTGTACAATGCGGATTTGTGACCGGTGTTGACATATTGATTTGGTAAGATAAGACTACCAGCAAATATGATGGTTAATCCACCAATTGGAATCCAGAATTCATTGACAACACCAGTGATCAGAAGCAACCATCCTGCTGCCTTACCTCTCCCAAGATACATGAGCCCAAGACCCAATGAGGGGAGTATCAAGCCAAAAACTAACGAACTGAAGATCATGAAGAGGTCGAAAACGAAGCTAGGCCAATTTGCAGGGCCAAGAACGGGATCAGGTGCGATGAGGACATAATAAGGAAATAACAGCATCATCCAAGACCAAAGAAGGTACATAAAAGCCAATGCATTGATTGTCAGTCCAATGAAGGCTAAAATACGAACTGCTTTAGATGAATCGCTTTCCTGTGTTTCTGCTGTTAATATCCCACCAGTAATTACGAAGATGATGCTGCTGGGAAATGCGAGTAAACTGGGGAGAAGCAGATTTAATCGTATTAGGACACGGAAGAGCAGCAGGATTCCTGACGTTAAAAACCCGCTGATTATCAGCAGGATTCCCGCTTCCTTGTATGCATGGCGAGCAAGGAGTGAGACACCAACAGTAGGTATTATGAGTAGTCCAATAAATCCAAAGATGAAAGACAAAATTCCTAACACTTGGAGTAAAACGATTACGACCCATCCGTTTAGAAAAATAGCTGCAACAATGGTAATTCTTGTGAGTTCATTTGTCCTCATTGAGCGGATCAAGACTCCTCTATCATCTGTACCTGTCGTTTTTGACTTTGATACCGAATACTTGCCTCTTTAAAAGAAGAACGTATCTGGGTGAAACTTGCTATTCCTTAGTGGTTAATACCAACCGACGTGGGTACCACAGGTGTGACAGTATTGGTCTTCACGGTCTAATTCGACACCACAATTCACACATTTTTTGGTACTAGCATCGGATACTGGTGAAATATACGTTGAAGTATATGCAGGAGGCGACGCATAGTACCTGTGCGATGTTGCTTGATGACGGGGGTATTGATAGGGATTCCAACTTGCTACTAAAGCGCCTGCAACGATCAGGAGAATGCCACCAATCATATAGATAAAAATTAGACTAAAAATACCTGAGACGATTAAGAGGGCTCCAGC
>JABXGX010000356.1 GCA_016550405.1 archaeon
AACCAGCAATGAGAGCCGCAATGGCTGCAAACACAAGTGGGGCAACCAACAGTCCTCCCACTTCAACTACCACTGGATGGACTCCGTACACAATAAGACCGATGAGAATGAAAATGGTTCCCAAATGCTCGTCGTCCATGACTCTCACTTGAAGAAATTTCACTGGCACTACTGATACATATATATGGTGTACAGGCACTGTGTAGAATCACCCAGCACCCTTTCCTCACGCTTGGAGTTCCTATTTATGGTTGATTCTGCACTTGAACTCGAAGTCTTGAATCGAATCAAAGCCGAAGCCAAAAAGAATGGATGCACCGAGAAAGAAGTCATCCAAGCTTACATCCAGAAGATGAACCAAGAAAACCTAGACGAGTTCCAGCATGTGCCTCCTGAAGAGCGAATTGTCTTTGTTCCCCAGTGTCTTCGCGAACCCGATTGTAAAGCCCCTCTCGGTGAACACGGCTACGTCTGCCAACACTGCAACCCCGAATGCCAAGTACACCTCATCACTGAGGCCGCAGAAAAACTTGGCTACAAAGGTGTTTATATCCTGCCAGGTGGCAGCATGGTCCAGAAAATCATCGACTTCAGTAAACCTCATGCCATCCTAGGCATTGCTTGTGAAAAAGAAGCCCTCCTTGGCGGACTCCTCCTCAAAAAACTCGGCATTGTTGGTCGTGCCATCCTTCTCTTTCGAGATGGCTGCGTCAACACCCTTGTCAGGGTAGCAGATGTCTTTAAAGTTCTTGGACTCAATCTCAACCGTCGCTCCAATGAAAAACGCTAAGTACCCTTATTCGTGGGTTTCGTTCCCTCCCTCAAGGAATACCCCACACCGTGGACAATACGTGGTTTGCGGATCCAGTACTTTACTTCCACAGAATTGGCAGATTTCCTTTGACTTTTCGTGTACTCTACCTTGGCGATCACTCTAAATGGAATTATCATCCTTCGATGCATGTTTTTCACAATTAGCTCTGCAATAAAAACGAAGAACCCCGGTAGAACTCCCGTAAAACCAATTCCAAATACGCCTGTCGCTATTCGCCCAGCTTGGTGAACTTAAGGCTGGGATCGCCATCGTAACCATAAAACAGAGAATAGGCTTCCAAGAATCACGGCAATGAAATAAATTACTAACACCAGACCCAACTGTATAATGAAATATTCCAAACCACGCAAAGTTGCAAACTGGAAGAAATAGGCTGCAATTAGACTCATATGTTTGAAGACAAATATCAACTGGCGCCAAGCGCCAATTGCTATCAATGTTTTTGCGTTAGGATTCTCAACCTATCCCACTTTCTCCTCTCACTTAAACTAATGAAACATGTGAATAACTAATTCTCTGAAATCAACTCTATGTATGAAGACTTTGACAAACAAAAACTAGCCTACTGCATTTTTGAGAACCGTAAGTTGAAGTTTCGCCAAAGACTGGTACAGATTACCTATTCTTCCCAGGCTTTCTGCGTCACCCAGTCATGTAATTCATCAGCAGCATTAAGCACCTGACGAATATACCTTGACAACTCTTCGGCGTTAATCTCAGTGTCCGCTGTTTCTACAACCACAGCAATATCGCCATCTGGATCCAAACAGAATTTAATGCCGTTCCATTGCCAGGCCTCTTGAAGCAGTTTCTTGTAGAATTCAGTGGTTTCCTTGTTGGAGAGTTGTGGGAACTTCCGCCACCCCACAATGGTGAGCCATACATCATTTGGACTAAAAATAAAGTTAACAACAAGGTTCTCCCATTTATCGGTCTTCCAGAGAGCGACCAGGGTCTCATCTTTAAGTTCATATTTGACTTCCAGTTCATCAAGCAGGCTAGCGATTTGTTCAATTCGTTTACTCATCATTGTAACCTCAGATGGTTCTTAGTGGTTTCGTCACTGTTAGTGTGACCCCAGAAAAACCTTTTCGAGCAAAGACTTTGGTTGCGGTCAATTTATGTGATTTCGAAATGTCGCGCTTGGATACTAAGACAGCACGTCTTTGAGTTCTTTCAGCATAGAAAAGATAAAACCAATGAACAATCTAGAGAACTCTAGGATAGGTCTTCTTATTATCCCAAAGACCGGTGATTTAAGTGTCAATCGAAGGTCCCATTCACAAACGAACCCGCTATGATATCTACGCCATGCTTATCCGCATTATCATTATTCATGGCTACTGTCCACTTACTCGTGCGGCACGATCAACCAATCTTCCGGTAGATCGGGCAAAAACAACACTTGAATTCCTAGAAGATCGGGGACTGGTTGAGGTAGTAGAAGAAGATAAACGCCGTCTGTTTCGCGTTACAGTTCGAGGTCGCCAGTATCTGGAAATGTACAAACGGATGATAGGTTTTGTGGGAATGCCTATGCCTGAACCAGTCACGCCTTTCTAATTTTGGGGCTGGTAAAGTGTCATTTCTGTTTTATCTACTAATTCATGGCACGATTTTTGCTGTTATCCTCACTTTGTATCTTCTTGCTGTAATGTGGGGGTTAAGCCCCAGAGTATGGGCGATGAGTGATTATCCTCCAGAAATCACAGATCATGTTTCACCTCAAACGGCTGCTGAAAAACGAATGGCAAAACTCATCTATATTCCCTTTCTCATTTTGGGAATTGGGTACCCTCTCACAGCTACGTACTTCCTAAAAATCCTCAATGGTGGAGTAATTCTCCTGTTTGACGCGTTTCTCACCATTTTTGTCATTGTATTGTTCGGATTCTTGGCCGACTACATCATACTTGATTGGTTAATTGTGGGGACGATTACACCAGACTGGGTGATTCTACCGGGAACAGAACACATGCGCGAAAAGGAATACAAAGCCTTTCGTTCCTATCACGCCAAAGGTCATCTAAGAGGGTTACTGCTGCTGGTCATAATTAGTCTTGTTCTCGCCGCCTTTGTCTGGCTTTTCTAGATAATGCGGTCACCAAACGCATTCATTTTTACCTCTTTGTTGGAGTGAAGTGTCTAGAAATACATGAGGGTATACAATGACGACCAACTCAATTCATTACGATACTCTTATTGTTGGCGGGGGACCAGCAGGTATTGCTACGGCGTTGCATCTTGGATTTCATCAACGAACGGTCCTTCTTGTTGACCGAAAGACCTCTCCAATGCAATTTGCTAACACTCCCATACATAATTATCCTGGCATCAAACCGATTATGGCATGCGTCGATATCCTACGGAAAATGCAGAAAGAACTTCGTGAATATAAAATCAAGACTCTCTTTGGCGATGTCATTCGGCTTGAAGGTCAAGCCCCGTCTTTTCGGGCAACAATCAAAACCACACAAAAAACACCACTTAGAGCTAGCGCAAAGTCAGTGGTTCTTGCTACAGGGATAGCGAGGAAACATCCAAAAGTTGCTGGGGATTGGAAAAAATGGCTTCCGTATGCAGGAAAAGATGATATGAGCTTTTACTGTCCCGATTGTGATAGTCCACAAGCTACAGGCAAAGATGTCATCGTCGTGAATGCAGGAACCGTCAACAGTGCCCTGCACGTTGCTCGATGCATTACCCCTTTCGCCAAACGCATTCGGATCTTCATGACTGAAGATGGGTATGTTCCTTTCACTGCGGAATGGAAAGCCATCTTAGATCAATCCGGATATGAATGGACCAAGGGGCAGATCAAGAAAATCCAAATTCGGGAACCAGGGAAGCATCAAATTCTTGTTACCACCGATAATCGAACACTCGAATGTAATACCTTTTTTGTGGGCTGGATTGGAGTCCCACGGAGTGAAATAGCTCAAACAATCGGTGTTACGGTCGATGAACGAGGAAATATTCTCACCGATCATCGGGGTGCTACAAATGTAGAGGGCATCTGGGCGGCCGGAGATATTCGCCCAATCACGCAGTCAGTCGCCACCGCAGTTGGAACAGGAGTATATGCTGGGATTATGATAGCGCATTACCTCATCGCTCTCTGACTTCCTTATTCGAAAATCTGTTTTTTGGCTCGTAATTTCATCAGGCTGATATAATCATCAATCCTTGTTAGTCTTGGTTTTCATATGTTTGAAGAAGAAATGGTACGCGCTAGATACAGTAAGATGAGTTCGGTCTATAATGGGGTTCGGAACCGAAAAAAGAATATCCGCTTTAAGGAATAGATTCATCATTGTAAAATTATAATTCCTGTTAAAGAGATTCTACACCACAATTCTTTCCTCGGCTAATTCTTTTAGTAGTATTAACCCCCGATTGACTTTTTCTCTCAGTTCCGCGATATCTCCGTCTTCAACCTTTTGTTTATCAAAAAGAACTACTACCGAAAGTTTAAGCCTATTTAAAAAAAGAAAAATCCGATAACAAGTCTGATTCTCTTCAGGATTATCAATCGAAAAGGTTACTGGCCAATCCCATTCATTCGTGATTTGTGAAATGAATTGCTTCACCCATTTGGTAAGTTCATTTTTGGATACCATTAGAAACCCTCTATTCACTGTTTGTTTCGAATGAATATAATAAATTCTGATGGCCACATGATGCGACCCCCAATGATAATCCTTAATTCACGCTGCACAATATCTCATTGCCGTGATTCATTTGAGCTGGCTTAAATCAATTCATCTCCAACCAATAGGTTTTATAGAACGCCTATCATCAGATG
>JABXGX010000357.1 GCA_016550405.1 archaeon
CATATGACGCTGCACGAACCACTCCACGACCTTTACCCTGCTTGGGATCAGGACCCACACAAAGCGGGCGCCCAATATATTCAGGATGGAGTCGAAACTGCTCAACCGAAGCATAGAACGCATCCATATCTACATGGAGTATCCACCGTTTATTCAATTCTGAAATATTTCTCTCTAAGAACTTAGACACGTTGTTTCCACCGCGTAATCGTATCCATCTCCTCTTTGGAGAAGATGGCAATTTCTCCAAGATAGACCATCAATTAGACCCATTCGAAACGTACCACGTCTACGAACTGCTATCCGACCTACATGAACTCCCACGTTTTTCCCTGTAAACTTGTAGGCTCGCACAAGATCACCAGTCTGGAATCCATGAACGCATTTTCCTTTTTTGGCTCTGGTCCTTGGAAAGCCATATCGATCCATACGACACATCTGGCGAGTACCGCGACCCATTGCTTTAATTATCAGAGGAATGTGACCTGGTGTCACAAAGACCGATTCTCCCGATTTACCTACACAAGCTGCGTCCAACCAATGGGCTTTTGGATAGCCCTGACGATTTCGGTTAAAATTGGTTCGACCACCAGTCCCTACTTCGATAAATAAACCAGTTTCTAATAATCTCTCAAAGATTGCCCACCGAGTGATATTCATAACAGCAGTATCTTTCATTGTTTGTTTCGCTTGGGTTTGAATATCACTGAACCCGAACTCAGATGCCGTTTGATTGCCCTTAGCCAAATTACACTTTCTACAGGCTAGGACAAGGTTAGAGACACGATCAGAACCACCTCTACTTATCGGAACGATGTGTTCAATCTCAAGGGGGATGTTGTTAATATGACAATATGCACAACGATGTTTCCACTTCTCTAGTAGATATTCTCGAACATCATACCCAGCAAGTGTACCTTGTTGATACTTAACACCCTTAATTTCGGGATTTTCTAATTTTTGTGTATCGAACTTCGAAAGTTCAATACTAATTTTTGAAATTGGTGACCATTGACGTAATCGAGTTACCCAGGTTAACACATTACCAATTCGACTCCACATACTGGGTGCTAGCCAACCTTTTGGATAAAGACGGTTTGAAAATCGTGGTTTACGGTACCGAGTTCTTCGACTACGGCGGTTCCGTCGAACCTGCCGGCGTTTATACAACTTTATTATAACAAGATGTCCCCTGTGATGGATATTTGCACACCAAATAACTCTATGTCCGCGTCTGAAGCTACCCACGATTGCTAAACCAGTAATTCTACTGCCAGGATCGATTTTTAGTGCTAATGGCTGTGTTTTACCAGCGTTTCTTTCCTTCAGAATAATTGTGAAGGGCTGAAGGCGATATATGGCAGCTTTCTTCTTCCTAAGCAGTTGTCGTGCTCTTGCAGGATGGCATGGCATCAGTGGCTTTTTTGTTCCATCTAAGACAAGAACACGCTGCATGAGTTGTTACCTTTCCATTCTCACCATTTGGTGGTAATTACTCCCTCGTCAATGTTATAGAGCGGTTTTCTATCCAACGAATACTGGTTTAGACTCATCAACCTGTTTAACCCGTTGGCGCAGGGTCCGGAACTGGGAGGGCATCCCGGAGTGCCTATATATTCGCTCCTAACGTAGCCCCTTGAAGTGGGACTTAGACTGGTCAACATGGGCTTTATAACACAACTTAAAGTGTGTTCTAAGCCTCTGGTATTGAACCAGAAGTCATTGACATCAATGTGAAAAATCCAATACTGCATAGTACTGACCTAGATACAAAGGTGTCTATACGCAGTGCTTCTAGGAACTGGGTATTAAATGGAAAGAGGGACCCAAAGCGAAGTGAGTTATTACCAGCAGCCCTTTCATACTCATGTTGCACTGAATGTTATTTCCGCCAGATGAACGTTTGCAAGTGCTCATCAATTGAAAATCCCAGTTTTTCATAAACATGGATGGCCCGTGTGTTCACAGCACTCACACCCAACTTCGCC
>JABXGX010000077.1 GCA_016550405.1 archaeon
CGTCGCGCCCGCTTCCTTCAGGATGAGACTTGCTGCAGCTAAGTCGGTTCCTCGGAACACTCCACGAAGATCAACGAATCCATCAAGAGAGCCATCAGCGACAAAACACAATTCCAATGCATTGGCTCCGAAGTGCCTGGTGTATAGAATTGATTTGTCTCTGTTTTCTTTTGAAAATTCTTCTAATGATTCAGGAGGGTATCTAGCGTCAACACCCACTAGATTTAGTTCCAACGGCCGTGTGTTCATGGAACTTATACGGGTTTGATCGCAAAACGCACCAGCACCTTCAATTGCATGATAGCAACGACCTGAAAAGAGATCTAGTACGACTGCTACCCTAATGGCGTTAAAAGTTAATTCAGTCCCATAAGCAATAGCAATGCAAGCGAATCGAATATTGTGGCTAACGTTTGTACTACCATCAATTGGATCCATAATCAAGAATCCTGATGGGTTTTTTCCAACCTGTTTGATTCCTGTTTCCTCGCTAACGAGAGTAAATGACGCAAATCGTGATACGTAATCAATCATGGTTTGTTCAGCAATCGCGTCAAACCGCTTAGTTATGTCACCACCTGCTCCTGTTCCAATTACCTCATGGCAGGTTACTTGGTGTAGACATTCTAACACGCGTAATCGGGCTAAACCCGCTGCGTTTCGAAGGATTCGGTGCCATAGACATTGTATTGGAGGGGAGATTGAAGAAGTCACGTAATCGCGTATATTATCATTAAGAGAAAAGTTTTATCTCATACCTAGGAATAGCACACTTACCTAGTTATTCTGCAGGGGTGCCAGAGTTTGGTCAAACCTGGAATATTTCTCTCAGCATAGAAAAAATTCCAGGGACTATACGGGCTGGGTTCAGGCCCCAGTGGCGTAGGCCTGCGCGGGTTCAAATCCCGTCCCCTGCACCACCTTCATGTTGCACATTGAATTTTTCTAGAATAATATAAAAAGAAATTGGCGGGCTCGGCGGGACTTGAACCCGCGACCCTCGGGTTTCTTTAGAAGCAAGGGTGACTTGCTGTCCACGTGGATACAGTGCATCCAATAGCATCTTCTATAAAAGCCCGATGCTCTGACTTCACCCGCACAGGGTGCCCCTGTGCGACTAGCTAAGCTACGAGCCCGAACATTTTAGAGTGGTCTGGAGTTTCAGTCCACACCACCACGCTATAAAGTTTTTGAGTAGTAAAGTAGGGTAAAGAACAAAAAGTCGTGCAAGGAAGTTCGAGCTTAATTGCTGGTTGTAAGAATAACAAATGAAGGGTATCGCATCATTGACGAACCCAACCAGGATGAAATATTACAAGAGTTGACAGAACGTTGGGATCATATCTTTGAGGAAGCCCGCTGGGGATCTATTGAACATGCTATGGAAATGTATGCCCAATTATTTGAATGGCTCGAACAATATGGCAAAAGGGTGAATCAGTGTGCTTATCGCGCTGATGCGGTGTTACCACCACGTGATCTTGAGCCTGATGAACTCAAATACCTGCTCGCCCGTGATAATCGTTGAGCGGGTTCCTTAACTCTCAGCTGCAATAAGAGTCACTGTTTTATCGACTTCAGGGAGCTGGCGGATTTTAGAAATAATGGTGTGCTTTAACTGGCGAATATCCTTTACGATGATTTTTGCTACGACATCAAAATTCCAAAGAACCTGATATGCTTCTTTTACCTCCTCAATCCCCATCAGGGGGTCTAGGAGGTCATCTTTCTGGACACCTTTTTTAGCTACAATAAGAACATAGGCCTTTGGCATTAGAATCACTCCAAATTTAATATCGTATGCTATTATCAGTGACCAGTCAAAAGCCTTATCGTTCCTCAATCTTCATTATGAATTGTAGTGGATGGATGCTTTATGTCACCAGTACAAACTTTGTTAGCAGAGGAAATGACTGCAATTGAGTGGAATGCTGAGTTTTTCGGAGTTAGTCGGTTAATTCTTATGGAAAACGCGGGTCGTGCAGTTGCCCATGAAGTCCTTAAACGTTCCAAACGTTTACCCCGCGTCGCTATCTTTGCAGGATTAGGAGGTAACGGCGGTGATGGCTTCGTCGCTGCACGCCATCTTGCACCTCGGTGCCGAGTAGTGCACTTGATAATCCTTGGGGACCCATCAAATATCCGAAATGATGCTGCAGCAAGAAATTGGGAAATCATTCGAAAAATGCGCCATTCCCTTGATGTCCATATTATCCAAGACTCCTCAGAAATCCCTGAAATAAGCGCTCAAGTTGTAATTGATGCGCTATTAGGCACTGGAGTGAAAGGAAAACCACGGACACCTTTTATTAAAGCACTCCAAGTAATGAATAAAATGGATGCGTTTAAAGTCGCCATTGATATTCCCACTGGTCTTCACCCAAACACAGGGCAGCCCACAACACCAGATGCGTTTCGCCCTGATTTAACAGTGACCTTCCATTACGCTAAGGTTGGCTTGGCGAAGAATAGAGAACATACTGGGAAACTAGTAATCGCCGATGTTGGAATTCCACCGGAAGCGGAGCTTTATGTGGGACCTGGGGATGTCATCCGTGCCACAGAACCACGACCATTATTCACAAAGAAAGGTGACTTTGGCCGTTTGCTTGTAATTGGTGGCAGCCCACAGTACATTGGCGCCCCAATTCTCGCCTCAATGGGGGCACTCCGAAGTGGCGTTGATTTAGTCTATATTGCTGCTCCTGAACAAGTTATCACTGCTGCAACAAGCCATTCACCAGATTTCATTCCAGTTACTTTAAGTGAAAAGAAGCTTGTCAATAATGACCTTTCTTTAATTGAGGAAGTTCTCTCTAATGTGCAAGCCGTATTGGTGGGACCTGGATTAGGGGATCATCATGAAACCCTTGACGCAACGGGGGAGATTCTGTCCATTGCCAACCGGCTCAATAAACCAGTTGTTATTGACGCTGATGCTCTCAAAGTTGTTTCGCGTATTATGAATGTCGGTACGAACACAATAATTACCCCACATGCAGGTGAATTCAAACGCATTCGAGGGATTCAGGTGGCTAAACCGCTTTTACAACGAGCCCAACAAGTTCGAGATTTAGCCAAAACCCTCAAATGTGTAGTCTTGCTAAAGGGGCCCGTAGACATAGTATCAACACCTGCAGAGACAAGGCTAAATTGGACTGGGCACCCAACCATGAGCGTGGGTGGAACAGGAGATGTACTTGCAGGACTTGTGGCAGGATTCCGTGCTCAAGGAATTAATTCATTTCTCAGTGCCTGCGCAGGGGCATTCATTAATGGTGCTGCAGGATCGCTAGCTTACCAAGAAAAAGGCCAAGGGGCTATTGCCTTTGATTTGGGTGAATACATTCCCAGAGTTCTTGCTAATCCAATGGCAAGCCCGATTGCATACAATTTTGGTATTCCAATTAGCGAATAGTCAAACTGTCTCTTTCCTATTCGCAGTCATCCTTCAGGGGCATATACTGCTGTTGCATCTCTATAACCTCCGTGCTATTTTGGGCCCTCTGATAGTCATTCAATGGCTCAAAATTTAATTGAAGAAAGTGTGGTCCCCATTTGAAGAGGTTCAAAATCTTTTCTGCTTCTTTCGCAAAGCCAAGAATATAGAGTGCACTTGCTGCCGCTTCTGCTGAACACAGCTTACCCACTTGACCGTAATTCACCGGGTTTGCCGCTACCAAATAGGGAAGCCCACGGTGTTCTCCCCTCAGCCGTTTTTGGAACATATCCTCGGCTTCGTTCCAAGAGCAATCTAAAACTAGTACACCTGATTTTTTCGCACGATGCAAATCAGCGGGTGAAAAAGCCTGCAGGGCAAAAGGGTCTAAAATTATCGGGTGTCCACGGATATGTCGAGGATTGTGGAGGAGATGAATCAAGTTATGCCGAGCGAGTTTTAGCGCACTGCATTTCTTTGGGTCGCAACCTGGGATACGTAGTACTAGAATCTGTGGAGGGTCCAATATCTTCCACCCTTGAATAGGAAAAGGTGTGGTTCAGTAATGAGAGTAGCCCATTTTCTGTTCATCCAATCAAGTTACCTTGAAGGGAATGACGGCATCTAGCTAAGCACCCTACCCGCCACCTCAGTAGGCTCCTCATAAGTGGCCTATTTGGGCTTGCTCCCACGGTGATGGGCCGTTTCATCGATTCCAACGCCATCCTCAACAGGTTAACAGGTATTCTGTTACCAGCACACCGCTTAGACCAAAGTTTCCTTTGATCTTCAACTGCTTCATCGTCAATTCAGCGCTGGGCGTGTCGTTTCTGTTCCCAGAGCAAGGCTCTCGCCTTACGGCTCACGCCGTACCGGTGCCTAAGGGAGAATGGAGCTTCCTCAGACGCTAGGCGTCCGGCAGCCGTCCTTCATCGCTGAACCACGAAATCTGATTTACAACATAATATATGACTGTTACGCGTGTACTCTGCGAATGTTAATCTTATAATGGCAAGAGGGGAAACTTCAATTTAGGAAATAATGTGTGACTATCTTTGAAGGGATCCAAGGTGGTTCAAACAAGTGAAAGGAACCGAGCATTGCGTATTCTCGAAATCCTCGAAAAGCATTATCCACAGGAACCATTGATGATCAAAGCCCGAACGCCATTTCAATACCTTGTTGCAACGATGCTTTCAGCTCAATCCACTGATGTGCAAGTAAACCAAGTAACCAAGGAATTATTCAAAAGATATCAAACCCCTCAAGATATCGCCTTCGCAGACCCTTTAGAACTCCAACAAGAAATTTTCAAAGTCGGATATTATCGACAAAAAGCCAAGCACTTACAGGCTGCATGTCTAATGATCATTGAGGAGTTTGATGGGACGGTTCCCAGAACTATGGATGAACTTGTACGCCTTCCTGGAGTTGGTCGAAAAACCGCCAACATCATTCTGCACCGCGCATTTGGCATTGTCAAAGGAATTGCGGTTGATACACATGTTTTTCGTATCAGTCGCCGACTGGGTTTTAGCGTAGGAAAAAACCCGGGTCAAGTCGAAAAGGATCTCATGATTTTACTCCCTTATGAATACTGGAAAATAGTGAACCATTTATTCATTGCTCACGGACGCGCACAATGTACAGCCCGAAACCCAAAATGCCCGGCATGCCCTGTGAATTCACTGTGTCCCTTTGGGATTGAACAGCTAGCGCCTTCCTAAATTCAAGCCTTTCTTCGCCTCGTATATTCTGACGACAGCTTTAAAGCTAATATTCGGAAACTAGCGATTAGCGGGGTAATCCCTTGTCTTCTGGTAATTCAACCAAGTATGTCTTCAAGATAATTCTTTGTGGAGACTGGGCAGTTGGAAAAACTTCTCTTGTTCGCCGATATGCCACAAATACCTTCACTGAAGACTACCTCACAACAATTGCCATGGATGTCACCAACAAAGAAATCACAGTAGATAGCTTCAATGTAAATCTGGCACTTTGGGATACTTCTGGCCAAGAACGATTCAGTGCTTTACGAAAGCGCTATTACCAAGGGGCTCACGGTGTCATCTTTGTTTATGATATAACTCGCCCCGAATCATATCGTCACATCGAGAAACGATGGATACCAGAAGTGAATGAAGTTCTTGAAGATTATGTACCTACTCTCTGGGGCACAAAATCTGATTTAGCTGAACAGCGAGTTGTCAGTACAAACTCTGGTGATAGGCTTGCCCGCCGCCTTAAGGGCTATTTCTTTGAAACCTCAGCACTTTCAGGTGAAAACGTCGAAAAAGCTTTCACCAGCTTATCACGAATGGTCTTAAGCAAAGCCCTCACCTCTACCAAGAAAGAAACTAATTTTTCAGTCTAGTATTGGCTTTTTGAGATAATCCCTTTTTAGCTCTCGAATGGATATGCCATATAATCGGGAGCGTTCTTTATGTCGAATCCCACTAATCAGGAGAAGAAGAATCTCAATGCACTGGATGGTAAAACTTGGACACGGTATTCAATTAGCATCTGGGAAATCGGTAAAACCCCGGAAGAGAGTCGTCTAAAACATCCAGCACTGTTTCCTCAAAGATTAGTTGAGCGCCTGCTGAAAATCTACACAAAACCCGGAGACACTATACTCGATCCATTCATGGGTACCGGCAGTACTTTGGTTGCGGCTCAACAGCTCGGCTGTCAAGCGATTGGATTTGAGATCTCGCCAAGTTACATCCAACTTGCACAGAAACGCTTAGACTCAACTCAGTCAAGCGTACAAATCCATTGCGAAAACGCAAACAAGCTGACAGAACATATTCCGTCTAGCTCTATCGACCTCGTCGTTACATCCCCTCCATATTGGAATATCCATTGTCAACGACGCACTGCCGATGGGAAACGTTCTCGACCGTATACTTCGCTTTCTCAGGACCTCGGCAATATACCAAATTATCAAGATTATCTAGAATCGTTGGGACTAATTTCAAAGCAGCTTTTCATGGTCCTGAAACCAAGCCATTGGTGCATTCTGATAGTAATGGATCTCCGAAAGAAAAACAAATTCTACCCCCTTCACATCGACTGCATCAATCAATGGAAAAAAGATGGATTCCAACTGGAAGATATCATAATCTGGGATCGACGTAAGGACTATCATAACCTTCGCCCTCTTGGTTATCCAACCACATTCCGGGTAAACAAGGTTCACGAGTACATCCTCATTTTCCAAAAACCGCAGTGAGGAGTCACCAAACCTTAAGTATTCAAAACCGAAAACTAGCAAGGAGGAACACATTATTACTAACGCGGAATCTGAAACCGATATCGTATGGGAAGGCGCACTCACGTGTCCCTGTGGGAGGCCCTATATTCTTCTAAAAATCGATGAGGTTCAGGTTTCAAAAAATAAGGAGCTCCAGCCATTAGCAGCATATGTGCGATGCCCTATACACCGGCGAGTGCGACGTATCTTTTTACCCTATAGTCGACTTAGTGAGTGGATTGCTGCGGTAGGAAATCGTTTTTTTCGGTGTAATATCTGTGGGGAACCTGCCCAACCTAAACGATCGGGAATCAAAGGACATTTTACAGTTGTTTTGTTAGAGTGTCCTACACATGGAGTAAAAGATAATAAACGAATTCTTTGGAGCCCCATTTACACCTCTGCTAAAGCTGTCAATGAAATTCATATGACCGAATCCTTACCCCTCCAAGATCTTTTTGAAGAACCTGAAGAGGACACTGTTCTTATTTGTCCCAGTTGTAAGACCGAAAATGATGCAGATGCACGGTTTTGCGCTTATTGTGGTGCCCAATTTGATCTCTAATCTCGGGATTTAGAGTTAGCGTTCCACTGAAAGATTGATTGCCGTTTCAGCGATATCAGAGCCGTATTCAGCAATTCGTCGTAAACTCTCTAATGCTAATCGCAGGTTTACTACCATCTCAATCGGATATTTACCTCCCAATAAGTAGCGTATACTCTTATCTTCAAGCTGAACGATTTCCGGGACACACCGAATAGTTTTATGCGCCAAAGATACGTCCAAAGTTCGCAGTGCTTTTAGGGAATCCTGAAAAACCATCTCTGACAATTTATGCATCTTGGTAAACGTATTAGCCAAAGGTGATTTATCCGGGAGTGAAGTAGAGGCTGCAATCGATGCAATACGGGTTGCATGGTCTCCAGCTCGTTCAATACTCTTCACAACCATCCGGTACCCCAAGCAGGTTTGAGGACTTTTCAATCCGATCTTGCGAATATGATCCGTACGACTAACCGCTGCTGTCAACTGACGAATTATGTAGAAAAAGAAACGGTCCACCTCGGGATCTCGTTGAACCACTTCTGCTGCTAGGCGTTTATCTCCTTCAACTAATGCAATTAATGAATCCTGTTGCATTGAACGCACAAGCGCTTCCATACGCTCCAACGCATTCAAAAGGGGCAAATTAGCTTGGCCCAAAAAACATTGGACAACCACCCTATCTGTTGTCTCAGAGACAATTTCTGCACCAATCAATAACCGACGGATAGCATCCTTGACTACAACTCGCTGGTCGGCTTTCACATGCTGCAAGTCAAGGTGGATAATGTCAAATCCAGCTAAATACTGTGTAATGAAATTCCGAACAACATCCTCTGTTGGCATCCCCTTGGGGATCTCTACTTCACATTCAGAAAGTTGGGCCGCTTCCGGTGACGCTGCAGTATAGATAAGCAAAGAATGCCTATCCTGTGGAACAAGCTGCAACTCGCTGCCTGGCTTCAATCCCGCCTTTTCTGCCCATTGCTTTGGCAATGAAATAATGTAGGTCGCGCCTCCGGTTAATTGGACCTTCCGGGTCTCCGTTTTCAGTTGCGTCTTTCGGGTTTCCATTGACATCATTAATCGCCCACAAGCACTATCGCATATAGAATCTACTCAGTATATATAGATTACTTCGATAAATTATATATGGAGCATATCATCGAGTGGCACGCAACCCAAATTCACGGGTGAAAACTTGAACATGAAACTAAGTGGTACAAGCATAGTAGTCGGTTTAATCATCGGTCTACTGGTTGGCCTCCCTGTCGGGTTCTTCTTGGCTCCTCAGGCTCCGCCATCCGCGGTCAACCTGAAAACCGCTGGTTCAACAACCGTCTATCCCTTGTCCGTCGCCTGGTCAGGTCACTATTTCACCCAAACGGGTGGACTAGTCAAGCTTGAAGTTTCAGCGGGTGGCTCAGGGTACGGACGGGCCTCAACAGTCCAAGGTTCTGTCGACTTTGGTGCTACTAGCTCCTATAAGGACCCAGTCGATTACGGCGCTTCAAGTAACGGTCAGATTGTCACTATTCCAGTTGCTGCTGACGTTCTTGCTGTTGTCTGTAACACCGCTGTTAACACTTCTGGTGTAGCATTTATGCGTGAGTGGCTCGTTCCCATTTTCCAGGGTGAAATTACCACTTGGGAAGATTTAGAAACCGAATTTGGTATCAGCATTGATGTAACCGGTTCCATTCAAGTCTATCACCGATCCGAAGCTAGCGGAACCACCGCTACCTTCACTGGATGGTTAGAACGAGGTGAATACCCCACCTACAACTGGACCCTCGGCGAAGATGAACTCATCAACTGGCCCAGTGGACCCACCTTCCACGGTGCAGAAGGTAACCCAGCTGTTGCTAACGGTGTTGCTGGTGACTCTAACGGTATCGGATATGTGGGCCTAGCATTCACTGAAGGTCTTGCTGCTGCTGACCTATACAATGAAGGAAATGGTGAATGGGTTACACCCTCACCGGAATCTGCAAAGATTGCGATTCCTGCTTCTCCTACTCCTCCCTTCAGCATCATGGACAGCAGCACCGCCGGTGCATACCCAATTGTCCGTTTGATCTACTACCTAGTGAACAAAGATCCACCAGCCACCTCATTCCTTCGCACCCAATTCGGTGTCAGCCCACCGTATGGTGTTCGTCAAGCGACCGTTGCCTTCCTGAACTGGACCCTATCACCCACTGGTGGTCAAGCAGAAAGCATTATCCGCACCGAAGTGGGTTACTTAGAAATCACTGGAACTGGTGCTCTGACCTACTCACAAAACTTAGTTGATGGTCTCTCAGCAGTTGTTCAACCAGTGGTTCTGCCAACCTTCCAAGGCATTCTAGGTCTTGCATAAATGCTCTTCCAACATAGCTCTATGAAAAGTAGAGGTGCTCGACATGTCACAGCGTGATTGGCGTAAAATCTTGTTTGGAGCCTCAGCTCGTGATCAGGTTGGTCGCACTCTTCTTCTTATTTTTGCGATTATTACTTCACTTGTAATCGTTGTGATTTTTATTCAAACATGGTTACGAGCTTATCCCGCCTTTGTGTTGAACTTTTTTGGATTCATTAATTTATTCAGCCCTGTTTGGGACCCAACTGTCACAGAGTCCTTTGGAATTACCGTCTTCATCGCCGGAACGTTATGGGTGACTGGGCTCAGTCTACTAATTGCTATTCCAATAGGCCTCGCTGGTGCCCTTTTCTTAGCCGAATATTCTCCCCACCGGCTGAAAGAACCTTTACGCTTAATCTTGATTCTCATGGCAGGTATTCCGTCCATTGTCTATGGGCTCTGGGCACTTTACACACTCGTTCCCTTTCTACGAGATCTAATTAGTCCCCTGTACTTTCCAGTCTTTGATCTATCGTCAGGATTTCTTTGGATTTCAATGGAATGGTATTCAGGCTTCGGGGTCTTACCTGCCGGTATTATTCTTGCAGTTATGCTACTGCCTACGATTGTAGCCGTCTCTTATGATGCTATGGTCATGGTTCCTGATACCTTACGTGAAGCATCATATGCGCTTGGTGCAAGTCGCACCGAGACCTCTGTTAAAGTCGTTTTTATGACCGCCTTACCTGGTGTAGGTGCTGCCGTCTTACTCTCACTTGGTCGCGCGGTTGGCGAAACCATGGCTGTCCTTCTCGTCACCGGGAACAACACAACCTTTCCCCGTTGGATATTTGATCAATGTTATGTCATGACATCAGTGATTGCCAACCAACTAGGTCTGGCCGTCGGAGGGTATCCAGTGATGGAATCCTCTCTTTTCGTCGTTGGCGTTGTGCTTCTTATAATCTCAATGATCTTTTCCTTCACTGCAAAAATGATTGTTGCCTGGGGAATGCGTAAGCAGGGGCTGCGATAATGGCAACAACCCAACCCCCACCGCAAGAAAAACGCCAACGGTTTAGCCTACCGAAGAGTCGACGTGCATTTTTAGATCAACTTGCTTTTGTAATCCTCGGGGCAATTGCTGTCATTATCACAATCCCATTTTTTGCAATCGTTTTCGAAGTAATTGCCCAAGGATGGCACTTACTAACTCCTGAGTTCATATTACAGAACATGGACGGATTCGCCTCGGGTGGAATCCGCAATGCTATCGTCGGATCCATGGAACTTGTGGTCGTCGCTTGCGTGGCCGCAATTCCCATTTGTGTTGGTGCCGCTATCTACACCACCGAGTATGCTCAACGCGCCGGAGGAAGAACTAAAATGTGGGTGCGGCGCCTCAATAACTGGATCATCCGGGTAGTTGAATTCACCGCGGATGTATTAGCCGGTGTCCCGTCGATAATTTTTGGTGCATTCGGTCTCATCTTTTTTGTCCAAATTTTTGGGCGAAGTCTAATCGCCGGCGCACTGACCCTCGCCTTAATGATGATCCCCACTGTCTTGCGAACAACCCAAGAATCGCTACGAGCGGTTCCCCTAAGTCTGCGAGAAGCTTCTCTTGCGGTAGGCGCAACGACATGGAGCACTTCTTGGCGTGTCGTGCTTCGAGCGGCCACGGCAGGAATTGTCACCGGTATACTCTTGGCCATTGGACGGGTAATCGGTGAAACTGCACCACTTCTTTTTACAACTGGATTTAATTTTGATGAACCTTGGGGGCTCCTTGATGCCGTAGCCTCCTTACCATTCACAATCTATCTCTACGCCTTACAGGGACACACACTTGAAATTCGTCTTCGAGCCTATACAACTGCCATCGTTTTGATCGTAATTGTTTTTGTTGTCGATGTGGTTGCTGTGTGGGGCTCGAAAAAAGTTGGACTTGTCGTGAGGGCAGGTGGAGTATAAATGTCTGAAGTAAAAATCTCAATCAGTGATCTAAACGCATGGTATGGCGATTTTCATGTTTTAAAGGGCCTCAATTTCGAGATATTGACCAATACTGTAACTGCAATCATGGGGCCGTCTGGATGCGGAAAAACCACCTTCATCCGCATCCTAAATCGTCTGTGTGATATGGTTCCTGAGTTCCATCATAATGGAGAAGTTCTTATCGATGGACGAAATATCTTTAATCGAAATATCGATGTATTTGAGTTACGAAAAGGAATCGGCTTTGTCTTTCAAAAGCCCAATCCCTTTCCTATGTCCATTTATGACAATGTCGCCTATGGACCTCGGACCCATGGTATGAAAGATATGGATGATATTGTTCAACGTAGTTTAGAACAAGCTGCTCTGTGGGATGAGGTGGGTCACCGCTTGGATGAACCGGCACTCAAATTATCGGGTGGTCAACAACAACGACTTTGCCTCGCCCGTGCCCTCGCTGTTAATCCAGGAATCATCCTCATGGATGAGCCTGTTGCATTTCTTGATCCAATCAGTGCCCAGAAAATTGAAGAATTAATTATGACCTTAAAGAAGGATTACACCATTGTACTCGTGACTCACAACGTGCAACAAGCACTCAGAGTCTCCGACTGGTCCGCATTTCTTTACCTTGGAGAACTTGTGGAGTTCGGACGAACTTCACAACTCGCTGAAGCACCGAAGGACTCACGAACAGAAGCCTTCTTAACTGGGCGATTTGGGTAGAAACGTTGAGGTTATGCCAATGAGCACAAAAAAGAACCAACGATTTGCCAGAATTCAAGAACTCCTGCAACAAATGGGAGACATGGCTTTGAGCGCTCTTAACAAAGGTGTTGAAAGCTTCATTAATTTAGACCAAGACCTAGCCGCTCATGTTGTAGCCGAAGATGATAAAATGGATGAACTTGATGATCATATTGAGTCTGAAATTGTACGCGCCATTGCCCGATTTCAACCGGTGGCTGCAGACATTCGACAGTTAAGTGTTCATTTCAAGGTGATCACTGATCTTCGACGAATTGGGCGCTATGGTTATGATATGGCACTTCTCACGCAACGGATGAAAGACGAGCGGCACTTCAAGAAACTCATCAAAATACCTGAAATGGCAAAGATTGCTGATCGGATGACAAGAATGGCACTCAAAGCATTATTCGATCCCCAAGCCCAATCCCCCCTTGACAAGCTTATTGAAGAAGATGAACTTGTCGATGCTATGATGGAAGAGCTATTCCGTGAATTAGTTACTTACACCTCTGAGGATCCCGGTCGGTTTACAGTTGCCATGTATTACCTTTTAGCTGGACGCTATTTGGAACGGGCAGAAGATCATGCTGTGTCAATAGGGTATTATGCGCATTATATGAAAACTGGAGACCGTGGACTCAACTTTGGCGCGACCATTAAAAAGAAGAAAAAATAGCTTCGGAAATTCTATGACTTTAGCCAAAATGGGGCTACTTTGGAAATTGGAAGAGCATTTCCGACGTGATTGTCTCTTCCGGTCATGGTCGTGGCCATAAACAGGGCATTTAGAATTGCTTCTTCGGTTGTTTCAACAACTGCTCCGAAAAAGGGTGTCAGATATGTTTCACGCAACTGTCGGCGGTCGACCACAAGCGGTTTTGCTTCTTCTTTTTCTTGGTACGCTGTGCTAAAGGCGATTACAAAATCGCCACTTCCATGGCTGACGATACTCCCGGTTCGTCCAATACCTATTACA
>JABXGX010000010.1 GCA_016550405.1 archaeon
CAAAGACCTCTGCTTCCCCTGGCCATTCACAACCCGTTTCTAGATAATATTTCCCACCACAGGGAAACTCGTGAAATGATAGATTTAATCCAGGAATTCCTGTGGCAACAGTGGTAAGTACCTTCCTAGCTTCATCAATAACTTCAGGTCCTATCCCATCACCAGGAAGCACTTGGATTTTATACACATGAGCCACAGTTATTCATCTCACGGACCAGTCTGTGTACTAGCTAAACAATGCACTTCCCACCTATTACTGCTCCCCTAATATCCACCTATCTAAAAGAAACGAACGCGTGTATCTCTTGGAGAGGAATCTGGATTCATTTAAGTGCTTCTTCAACAAACTGGATGAGGTCTACCATCTTCAGTTTGGACTCACTTTTCTCAATCGCTAATTGTAGTGAAGTTTCACAGAATGGGCATGCGCTCACTAAATGGGTGGATCCTGTTTCTTCGGCTTCTTTGATGCGTTCAATGGAAGTATCTAGAGTCCAGTCAGGGAATTGAGCTCGGGCACCCCCACCCGCTCCACAACACCAAGCATTTTCCTTATTGCGTGGCATCTCGACAAAGTTATCGCCCAGAAGTATTCGGAGTATCTTTCTGGGGACTTCAAACCATTCAGCTTTCTCCTTGCGGTTCTTGATGAGATGGGCGACGTGCCGTCCATAGTGGCAGGGATCATGATAGGTCGCTTTGATACCTTTAAGGGGTTTCAGTTTCGCCTTACCACTCTCAAGAAGTTCGGCGATATAATTGACACTATGTTTCACCTCGAAGGGAAGTGGTCCATAATATTTTGGCCAGTCCCGCTTCATCGTACGGAAACAACCAGCACACGAAGAAACTACAACTTTTGCCCCAGCGTTCTGGAAGAGCTCTACGTTATGTTTCACATAATCTTTGACCAAATCTAATTTGCCTACTCGAATCAGTGGTGAACAACAGCACCATTCATCTTCTTTTACTGTTACATCAGCACCAAGTTTATCCATGACTCGTATGGTGGAAACTGCGAGTTCTTGTAACCGATAAGAGGCTGTACAGCCAACAAAATAAACTACATCCGCTTTTTCTTTAAGTTTGAATTCTTTCGGGACCCAGGCGGTCCGAGCTGCATGATCCTCATTATACGGATTCCGTTTAATTTCAGCTGCCTTCGAGTAGCCAATCTGTTTATCTAAAGGACCAACACCTGCTTTAACAGCTTCAGCACGCATGGCTTCAATAATATCAACCGTCGGTAACTCATTTTCACATTGTTCTTCACATTGACCACATGTAGAGCAACGAAAGAGGAGATCACCTGCATCAGTGTCCAGTTTATAGTTGCCATCGAGGATGGCACGAGCAAGCCACAATTTGGCACCACCGCTGTAGGCTTCCCATTCCATTGCACTCCATGCGGGGCATCCTACTTCGAAGCCACCCTTCGGGTTAGCGGCATCAGCGATTGTACAAGCTTTACAGTGAATGCACCGAGCTATTTCGAGTTCAAAATCTTTGAGATCTGTCTTTGATTTTTCAGATTCGGTCATGTTCAAAGTCCTCCAGATTGTGAAGGCAATTGATGCCTTTCACATACGTTAATGCCTTTTACCCTTTGCCTTTTTTCGAAAAAGTGTACGGTGTTTAGCAGTTGGTCGTAAATCTTAGTGCTGGATTTCTTGCTGTTCATGAATTTAGTATTTACAATGCGGACATGCGATCTGTGTTGACATATTGATCTGGTAGAAAAAGACTAGCCGCAAGTATGATGGTTAATCCACCAATTGGAATCCAGAATTCATTGACAACACCGGTGATTAGAAGCAACCATACTACTGCCTTACCTCTCCCAAGATACAGGAGCCCAAGCCCCAATGAGGGGAGTATCAAACCAAAAATTAACGAACTGAAGATTATGAAAAGGTCGAAAACGAAGCTAGGCCAATTTGCGGGGCCAAGAACGGGATCAGGTGCGGTAAGGGCATAATAGGGAAATAACAACGTAATCCAAGACCAAAGAAGGTAGGTAAAGGCCAATGCATTGATTGTCAACCCAATGAAGGCTAAAACACGAACTAATTTAGATGAATCGCTTTCCTGTGTTTCTGCTGTTAATATCCCACCAGTAATTACGAAGATGATGCTGCTGGGAAATGCGAGTAAACTAGGGAGAAGCAGATTTAATCGTATTAGAACACGGAAGAGCAGCAGGATTCCTGATGTTAAAAACCCACTGATTATCAGCAGGATTCCTGCTTCCTTGTGTGCACGGCGAGTAAGGAGTGAGACACCAACAGTAGGTATTATGAGTAGTCCAATAAACCCAAAGATGAAAGACAAAATTCCTAACACTTGGAGTAAAACGATTAAGGCCCATCCGTTGAGAAAAATACCTGCAACAATGGCAATTCTTGTGAGTTCATTTGTCCTCATTGAGCGGATCAAGACTCCTCTATCATCTGTACCTGTCGTTTTTGACTTTGATACCAAATACTTGCCTCTTTAAAAGAAGAACATATCTGGGTGAAACTTGCTATTCCTTAGTGGTTAATACCAGCCGACGTGGGTACCACAGGTGTGACAGTATTGATCTTCACGGTCTAATTCGACACCACAATTCACACATTTTTTGGTGCGAGCATCTGATACTGGTGAAATATACGTTGAAGTATATGCAGGAGGCGACGCATAGTACCTTTGCGATGTTACTCGATGACGGGGGTATTGATAGGGATTCCAACTTGCTACTAAAGCGCCTGCAACGATCAGGAGAATGCCACCAATCATATAGATAAAAATTAGACTAAAAATACCTGAGACGATTAAGAGGGCTCCAGC
>JABXGX010000078.1 GCA_016550405.1 archaeon
TCCCATTTATGGGGCAGACTTGACTTACGTGTCAACCAATGGGTTCTTTAACTCCTCAACCGACATCGCTGGTATCGATTACTGGCTGGTCTCCAATCCTGATGGATCCTATACTCTGATTCTTAATACAACACGCATCGGAACAGGCATGCAGCCATTTACGCTCATCATTTCGATAGCTAAAGATCATTACGATACTGCTGAGGTGTATGTATCCTTCCAAGTCCGAGACAATCTCACTGTATTACAACGGCAATCACTTAATCCAGGAACGACTGTTCCTTGGGGTGATAACCTCGTCATCATTTTTACATATTCTAATCTAGATGATGGTGGTTCTCCAGTTCCCGGTGCTCTCATTGACTGTGATTGGGACGAGTTTTACTGGAGCTGTTCCTACAACAACACCTTACAGGCCTATGTGCTAATTATCCAAACAACAAGCCGATTAGAAGGAAGTTACACAGTTACGATAAATGCCCAAAAGGCTCATTACCAAGCCTTTTCAATAATTGAAAATTTTGTCATACGAAAAATCCAGACAACACTTGAAGCGGATCCTGACTATATTCCCAATTGGCCATTAAGCTTCAATCTCACAATCCGCCTAAACTACTATGATATAGACCATGGCGGACAAGTACCTTTTGCTGATGTTGCCACGGACTGGAATACCAGTTATTACACAATTGTCTACTTTGGAAATGGAACCTATAATTTAGTATTGAACACAACCTGCTGTAATGTTGGAACCCATGCTGTCAACATTACTCTCTGGCGAGACCATTATGCACAACGAACCATAATTGTCTCCCTAACCTTGGTTCCTATTCCACTATTTGTCGAGGTTATATCCTCCTCACCTATTACAACTGAATACAATTCGACCGAGTTAGTCGTAGTATCTGTCCGTGTCTTGGATCTTTATGGACGGCTAATCAATGACTCCACAACATCCTATCATTGGCAAGGGGGAAGTGGATACATGGCTTTTATCGGTGCTGGAGTATACAACGTCTCTTTTGGAGCTGCGGCTGACACTGGTGCCTATGTAGTTACTATTCAAGCAAATAAAACTGGGTATCAACTCGGTACAGGGTTCATAATGCTTAACATATTACCAACAGACACGATTCTTAATCCATTGACTTCAAGTGCTCAAATTGTGGTCGGTGAAAGTTTCGAGATATCGGTTCTATTCACAACAATTTATGGAACGGGTATTGCTGATGCTAATGTGACTTTTCTTTGGGCGTTTAATCGAACCGGGTCTCTAGGATATGTTGGTGGCAACATTTTTAATGGCACATTAAGTAGCTCTGGGCTCACAGCAGGACAATATATCGTCTATGTCACCGCAGGTGGCCAGAATGTCATCGAACGAACAACAACTATCAGTATATCATTAATCCTCATTCCGTGTGAACTTCAAGCCTTTCCATCCATTCAAGAAGTGTATTATGGAGCAAATTTCACACTCCACGTATACCTCAATGACACCCATCATAATTCCGCCATTGGTGGGGCAAACATCACCTATCTCTGGGGCACGCTAACGGGATATCTACGGCCAAATGGAACGCTTGGCTGGTACAACACATCACTCTCCTCCACAATTTATCCGATTGGAAACTGGCAAGTCACACTTACAGTTGATTACGAAGGATATGCTTTTGCCATAACCTCTGTTGAAGTGTTTATTCGTTCCCAACCAACGACCCTAGACCTAGTATTAATTCAAACCTATTTCGCACCACAAAATATTGTGACGAATCTGACAGGCATTTCTTGGACTGTTCCTCGGGGTGAAATCCTTACATTATACTTCAGCTTTACAGATGCAACCAACACAACAATAATTGGTGCGACCGGCGCTTACAGTTGGGATTATGGCATAGGCATCCTTACATATGAAAATGGCCTTTACATTGCTACTCTGAATCTAACGCAAGCTGCACCCGGCTCCTATTCTCTTCAAGTTGCATTGACATTACAAAACTACGCAAGTGGACAAAGTCCTCGCTATGACTTGTTCGTTATCCGTGTTCCCACCGAAATTCAAGTTATCACAGATCCCGGAACAGTAGATACTGGTACATCATGGAATCTAGTAGTCTACTACAACGATACTTTCCATAATCTACCTGTAGCCAGCGGAAATCTCACAGTGACCATTCCCGAACTGGGTATTGATAGGCAATACATGATTGACAACGGAAATGGATATTATTCATTCACTGTTCCTCCTCTTTTCTTTGCAGACACACTTCATATCGAAATTAACGCCCTTGGAAGCTTACAATATAGTTCTTCAACAGAAAGCATCGTCGTTGTAGTCACATTAAGTCAAATGGTTCAAACCTCAATTCAAATTGGCCTCATTGCTGCAGTAATCGGGATAATCACGATTATTTTGTGGCTCGCCTACACACGGGTTCTTGCCATCCCTTGGTTAGTCAGAAAGATGCGAAAAATGAGCCGCACTATCGACAAAGGCAAAACGCCTAAACTCTCGAAAGGTGATGTAGGCCGTATTGGCTCTCGACCTGAATTGATGACTCACATTGTCGAACCCGCATACGAGACCATAGAAATTCCAATACCTGCCACGGTTCTTCCTGCTATCATTGATTATGAGGAACGATATGCTGAAGACGAGGCCATCTGGGCTGAATTAAAGAAATTACCCCGCCTCGAACATGAACAGAAACTCGAATTATTCCAAGAAATGAAACGTATTCCAGCCACAGAACGAGTATGGTTCATCGAAGACCTGAAACAACAAATGGCTGATGGCACAAGATTTGCCCGCCAAGCCAAAGAACCCACCTTGTCTCCCGAACTCGAAAAGGAAATACAAGACCAGTTGAAACAATTCCCTCAATTGAGCTCTAATGAAAAAGAACGTATCACCCAACAACTTCGCCACGTTCCTCAAGAGGAATGGGGCGAAATCTTTAGCACCCTAGCGATCGCTGAGAAGCCCCAAGTTATATCGGATGATGAAATTCTCCGACCAGATGAATTACCAGCAATAACCGAGGAAGAACGCCACAAATTACTTGAAGAATTGAAGAATTTAACCGAGGAAGAACGCCAAAAAGTTTTACAGACATTCCGCGAGAAAAGAACCAAAGAAGCTGCAGATGGAAAAGCTGTCAAAGGCAAAAAAGAGTCTGAAATTGACGAATCAGACGCCAAAGAATAATTGATGTCAACTTTTTATCCAAAAGATTTGGAGAAATAAGTGTTATCCAACCACAGATCCAAATCACATTGAAAAACCATTTTCATTATTCATACGTCGCTTTTTAAATTTGAAGCACAACAATCATTCTTCCTCTAAGCAGGTACATGCTTCAAATCACTACTCAAAACAAGTTTTCAAGGCAACTATTCATATCATAGGCCAAGAACTTCCTTACAGTTTAAAGAAGAATCCTTCTGAACTGCTTAACTAATGATTTCTCAAACACAGTTGTCTAGATGGCTGGTTCAGAAAATACTCATAAAGTTCCACGCAGAATATACATTTGCCGGTAACTAGCTCTGCTATCAGCCGGTTTGGGATATCTTCACCGAGGTGGGCGCATGAGTCGGTTCAAGTTAGGACTGGTTACTATCGTAGTATTTTTCGCAGTCATAATTTTTTCACCATCAGGATTAACTCCAAACCCAATTGTGGCTGCAACACCAAACTCCCCTTATGCGGGGGTTGGCGGCTTGCTCGATGTATACGAGTATGCCAAAAACGACAGCAGCACCACCATTCGGAACGGCATCAATGATACCACATTCACCTATCTTGGTAGTTGGTTTCCACAAACCCCTACTGTTTATCGAGGCTATCAGCTTCATGCGGAAATTACTAACCTTTTTGAAATCCGTAATCCGGTTCCTAATGGTGAATTCAACCAAACTGAACCTGGAACGACCTGGGTCGAATCACTTAATTCACGTGGAATCGTTGAAGACTGGGGTACAACTCCTAGCGCGGGCAATCCTGCCCCGTGTCTAGATATTAATCTTGATGATAGATGGGAAGATAAGGCTGCTGAAGCCCGCTTTGATAATACGTTCACCTATACTTCAGATAAACAGCCATATAACTCGACCCTTGAATTTGACATCAACTACTCTTCTATGATGACCAGGAAAAAAGAGTTACAAATTCGAGTAGCGCTGATTTATCATACTACTGAAATTGGAGGGTGGTCAGAAACAACTGACATCTATTCTCCAACAAGTTGGGACCATCTGAGTTTTAGTACGGCTCCCATCAATGGATCAGCCACGCTCAGGATCTTCATTATCTATTCCGGAGGAAAACCAAATTGGCTTACTGGTCATGTCTATTTTGACAACTTCCGATATCGGATTCTAACCCAGCGAAGTCCCACTGAAGTAGCTCTAACATTGAATAATACGGCCTTCGTTAATACAGACAATAACAATGGCGAAGTCGATTTATACGCTGACCCAGCAAATAAAGCTGAAGCTAACCTTACAAACTGCTGGTCAGCAACACAAGTCTTTCAATTCAACTCTCCATACAACCTAAAATTCTATTATCATTACTCAATGTTTGTAAAAAGCGAGAAGGTTGATGCTGCTTTAACTCACTTCACTGCACCAGTCGATGCGAATCCTACATGGGAAATTAGTTACACCACACCCAGTTCTCTTCCGCCTTCTTTTCATTCAGGCTATACTTTTGGATTATTTTTGCAAACTGGTTGGGCTCTGAGTTCTGTTGAGAATGACACGGGAGATGTTATCTCTGATTATCAGTTTAATGCTTCAAGTCGCTTCATTATAATCGATGAGGGTGTTCCCGGACCGGATGAGGATTTCTTGATTTTTGCCTCCAGCATGAACTACGTTGAGAGCATATCTCCTCAAATTAGTGCCACAGGTACTGGGGGGTGGGCTACTCAATCAATTGACGATTATTATGTGAAAGGTGATTATCTTCGTGTTGTGGCTGAACTACAGGCTTGGAATCCTGTCGATAATGATGGGGAAGTCTCCATTTTCTTTCCAAACGACACATTATGGCAAACTGATACCAATCCCACAATATACTCTAATGGGACTTTGATTAGTCAAGTGTGGCTGATTCCGACAATAGATGCATCTGCAGCAGGAAGTGACTGGCTTGTCACTGTATCCTATAACTCATCGAGTCAATGTGGAATGCGTGAAAGGTCCATTGCAATTGTTATCGAGACAACTGCAACCAAAGTAACTCCATCTGATGGGAAACGGGTTATATCTGGCTCCACTGTAACAGTTGAGGTTCAATGGCAGAATCTCGACACGAGTGATTACATCATAGATGCAATAGCCCGAATTCAATACTACGACCGGAATATGCAACTACAAACTGTAGGTATGACAGGGGACGGCATGGGCGGCTACTCTACTGAACTTTCTACTAATCTTATACAGCCAAGCTTGACGGCAACATTCTCTGTTGAATTATTTAGATACGGATATGTTAATGCCAGTTCTGATGAAGGCTCCCAAGTCGATTTCACAATTAATCTTGTTAATGATATCAGATATGACATGGTCAAACCAACACAACAGACAGGTACTGATGAATTCACAGCTGAAACCTCTAAATCACAAGGTTATACGAGTTTGGTTAAATTCTATGATCGCTTCCAATCGGCGTATGTTCTCAATGAGACCTCATTATGGCCAA
>JABXGX010000079.1 GCA_016550405.1 archaeon
GAGCCATCAAAGTGTCCAGGATACTCGTTGGGAATAAATCCTGTTAGACAGCGTGCGAGGGTGCTTTTTCCACTACCACTGGGTCCGGCAATGATAATGAATTCACCTGATTGAACCTCCAAGTTGATATCTTTAAGAGCTGGAGTTTTGACACCCTCATAGGTGTAGGTAAGGTTTGAAACCCGTATACACGGAGCAGATGAAAGGGAAGGAGGATTAGGTAATGACAAGGCTGACGACCTTTTCGACCCAATAAGATCCAGGATAGTTTTTGGCGACAAGTCGGAGTCCATCTTCGATAATGAGAATGATTTCGTCGTCACTTGAAACCGATTCAAGTGAAAAAAAGACACTATACCCATCTGAAGCTATCACCTGCAGGGTCGTTGCCGAAGATAACGGTTGGGCATCAGCAAGGATTAGGTTCAGTTGTATTCCAGTGTAATTCTGGGCAGGAAGCTGCGTAACTGAGCCAATGAGCTGGGCTTCAAAGGTTACCTCTTGATCAGCATAGGTGAAATAGGAAAACCGGAGAGGTTGAGCCACTTGCCCTACTACTTCACAACTAAGGGGATCAAAAACGGGTCGCCATACGAAGACCATGTACAAACTGGCTCCAAAAGCGATAACGATCAAAAAGACGAGTGCGGAAATGCGGTATGGTCCGAGGCGCCGCCAGACGGAGTCTTCAGATCTCATTGTGGTAGTTGAAGTCGATGTGCGATAGATATTGGATTCCAGGACTAGATAGGTTGTGGCGTGACCGAAATAGCCACCAAAGATTATTCCTGAAGAGAATGCAAGAATACAAAGGAGGAACAGGAAAATGATTGGCGCTCCGGAGAAGAAGAAGAGCTGGAAGATGAGAACATTAGAGGCTGCGGCGAAGCCTCCAATAATACACCAAAATGGGAGTGAATCTCGTTGACCAATGGCATAAAAGCCAATATCAATGATCAGTCCTTGGATGAGACTTACAAGTACAACGATAAGACCGTGAGTGCTACCTGTAAAGAATTCCACAAAGCCTTTGAGAAGGCCAGCAGCAGTGGCGGTCCCTGGTTTTCGAAGTAGTCCAGCTGCTAGCACAATCCAGAAGACATGGAGGCCACTAAGAAATTGCCCTGCACCGAAAGGAGTACCGATGGCAGAATTAAGGAGGAGCCCTAAATATCCCACGAATGTGCTTAATGCGCCACCTAATGCGCTGAGAACAGCAATGGTGACCAAATTACGAGTAGTGAAGTAGTAGGAAGGAGAGGAACTATTCATGAGGTCACCTTTTCTTGATGTTTTACGGGGGGAAGCTGTCTCGGATAATTTCAATAGAGACAACGTTTTTTACCCATCGCGCTCCGGCACTGCCCTTAAACCAAGCAGGATGAGTGGTTTGTGCGGCATCTGTATTGCTATATGAACCATCTGGAGTGAGGAATGCTAGTTGCGGTCCATCAACCCAAGTGGGCGTTACGGTCCCATTATAGATATACCCGAGGATGAGATCGCCTTGAATGGCGTAGATCGACGAGTTGGGATAGAGGTTATAGTAGGCAAAGCTTTGGACATAACCATCAGCCGTGACGTTGACAATATCATCAGTATCAATGGTGGCGACAAGTTCAACGATGGAACTAAGGAGAACACCTTGATAGGTTCCATTTCCACGCCAATTTCCGATGAAGTTTTGGTAGGCCGTGAAGGCTTGAAGATTATTCATCAGGGCCAAATCGACGAGGTAGACATTTCGTTCATTGCTTCCATCAATAACTTTGACATGAAATGATCCGCCGATATAGGTATCTGGAAGCACTTCAATGGTGGCAACGTTCTTTACCCAGCGGGCACCGGCGCTGCCAAAGAACCAGCTTGGGTGGGTTGTTTGGTTGGCATCATCATTACTGTAAGCCCCATCGGTTGGTAGAAAGACTGTACGGGGTCCATCACTCCATGAAGGGGGGGTGGTGCCATTGTATGAATAGGCTAGAATGAGGTCGCCTTGGATGGTGCTAAAGGTGGCGTTCGGGTAGAGGTTATAATAGGCATAATATTGGATCCAGCCGTCCGAGGCATTGACTCGAACCACGTCATTTTCATCCATACCACCGACAGTTTCAACCAATGAACTCAATGAGACGCCGATATATTCTCCGGTATCCCGCCAATTTTGGAAGCGATTTTGTGCCGATGAGTTCCCGGTTGTTGGAGACATCTCTGTTAGTGATGCGAAGTTCAAGTCGACAATAGTCTCGCCTTTTATGATTTGAATATCTGCTTCGCCGTGAAGTGGTGGTGAGGAGGGGGGAGGAAGCAGGCTCAAACCAATGATAGTGCTTGCGGCAACAATGATAGCGATGAATACAATTACGAGACCAAGTTTCATGTCGTTTTTTGAGGAAGCCATGATGGTTCACGTTTAAGTGGGTTATTTGTCGTTAGGATATGCACAATTATGCATATCATGTGTTTGCTCAAGCTAGAACCACTTAAGCGTTACGCTTCGATGCTAAGATAAAAGAGAATAAGAGAAGACACAGAGTTCCAAGCGAATGGATATTTTTCGTCATCGGTGCCAGAGTTCGTCACGGCGTTTTTTATCTAGTTGTGGTAGGTCGTGCCAGAAGATGGATTTACTTTTAATTGGAGCAACTTGTTTGAGTTTGAAGACCGCCATAGCAACGATGTTGATGAGAACAATGTTCATCAGGACCAGGACAAAACTCAGTCCAGCTACTTCTAAGCCGAAGTAAAAGAGCACAATGTTCCCATTGGTTAAAGCAAACACCGCATACACGAGGTTCATTCCCGCGTTTACAGCAGGAGGCATTAAGGATGCTGCAATAGCAACACCTACGAGGCTACCAATATCACCTCGCGTAGCAGCGAGCGCAACCCCAGCTCCGGAGGCGGCAGCTACCACGATCCCGAGTGCTAGAAGCCACAAGGATGCTCGTGCAAGCATTTCAGCGGTGGGCCAAGGCCAAGGCCATCCAGGGATGAGTGTCACGGGAATTAATACCGCACCCATGATGAGGCCCATAATGACGGCAATACTCAAGCCGAAGGCTTCGTTTTTAATCCCGGTCATCACAAGTCGTCGATCTTTGATTATTACCCCAAAGCTTAGTCCGAGGATGGGACCCATAAGGGGAGCAAGAAGCATACCTGCCACAATAATTACGGGGCTGTTGGTTGCTAGGCCGATGGCAGCGATGATACAAGATACGACGAGGAGAGCCAGGAAGTCAAAGGAGAGTCTTGTGCCAGTGGCGATTTTGGTGTAAATTTCTTCTACGGAAAGGCGTTCTGTTGGTGCAATTGAAACTTGTTCTTCGGTCATGGGTTTACTGGCTTCTACAGGAAGGACATCGATGATTCCATAGTGTACTCCGACACCAATTGTCTCAAGATTGGTGAGAATTTTTGAACTCCTTGATTCTGAGACCCGGAAAATCAACATGAAACCGGGAGCAGTGTGGATTTTTGCGATGTTGCGCACTTGCTCTTTCTCTTCGAGGAATTCCATTACTTGTCCAACTTTTTCTTCGGGGAGCGTTATCTGAAATTGGCGCATATTTATTCCCCCGCTCGATTACGAGCGTCTACTCTCCTCAGGGTATCTGCGTATAAGGCTTACGTTTATTACGAAATATCGAAGTGGTTCTGGGAAAGTAGGAACGGCAGAACGCTTAATTAGCTGTGAAACCGTATTGCGTTGTATCCGCCAAGATTTGAATGTGAGACTGACAGCTCAGGGTGCATATACCGTGAAATCTAGAACAATGCTTATTAAAAATGGCTTTGTCGTCGATCCCAAAAACGAAGTTTTCGAAGTCAAGGATATCGCTACTCAGGATGGAAAAATCGTCGAGTCTGTTGATACCGAATCCGCAGAAATTATTGATGCAGAAGGACGCATGGTTGTTGCAGGCGGAGTTGAGATTCATGCCCATTTAGCGACACCAAAAGTAGATTCGGGGCGGGTTCTTCGTTGTGATCAATCGCGAATGGATCCTTACACCTATTCTGATATTTGCCGCGCGGGAGTATGGGCAAGCGTGCCACCGACGTTCATGACTGGCTACAAATACTCTCAAATGGGTTATACCTTCGTGACTGAAGCAGCTTCAGCCGGTCTAGTTGCCCGCCATACTCATGAAGAGCTAGCAGAAATCCAGCCCCACGATAAGATCATGTTCCCTCTTTTTGGAAACTACCAACTCATTATGGATTATTCCCGTGAAAAAGAGTACGAAAAGCTTGCGGGTTTCGTTGCCTGGATGCTAGCTGCAACAAAAGGCTGGGCCATAAAAGCCGTCAATCCCACAGGAGTTTGCGACTGGTCGTGGGGCGGCAATGTGGAGAACCTCGATGAGCAGATTGCCTGTTTTGATGTTACACCCCGGGATGCTATCACCGGATTGTTGGAAGGCGCAGAAAGATTAGTCCTACCACACTCCCTACATTTACATGCCAATATGCTAGGACGTCCCGGTAATACTGATGTCACCATTGAAACCATGGAGCTAGCTAGTAACCGACCAGCAACAAAACGGGCATCGGGATACAATTTACACATGACCCACATCCAGTTCCACTCATATGGAGGAGATAGCTTCGTGACCTTCAAGAGTGGATCCGAACCCATTGCTAAATACTTGAAAGGGCACAAGAATGTGAGTTGCGATCTTGGCCAGATTGTGTTCTCGGATACCACGACCATGACCGCGGATGGTCCATGGGAATGGATTCTGCGTGGCATCACGGGCAGCCGATGGGTTAATGAAGACATCGAAGTTGAATGTGGGGGAGGAGTGGTTCCCTATGTCTTTAAACGAACCTCCCGTGTCAATGCAATCCAATGGGGGATTGGACTTGAAATCGCTCTCACTGTCAATGATCCCTGGCGTGTTATTCCAAGTACAGATCACCCTAACGCAGGGACATTCATTAATTACCCATCAATTGCAGCTTGGTTAATGAGCAAAAAAGCCCGTGAAGGGGTATTATCTGGCATTAAGAAGACCGCGCAGAAACGGATGGATCTTCCAGCTATCGACCGAGAATGGACGATGAAAGAGTATATTACCTCAACCCGAGCGGGTCCTGCAAGAATTCTGGGATTACCGAACAAAGGTCATCTGGGCGTTGGAGCGGATGCCGATATTGCACTGTACAATTTAGATCCTAAGGAAGATTATGCAAAATATCCAGAGAAGCTCATTCAAGGATTAGCACAGGCTTGGTTGACAATTAAAGATGGACACATTGTCCAAAAAGAAGGAAAGATAGTGGCCACACCAAAAGGCAGTACCCACTGGATTGATGCCCAAATTGACCAAGACTTAGCGAAAGAAGTGGAGAAAGACATTCGTAACAAATTCATGAGTTCATACACCATTTCCTACGAGAATTATCCGGTATCCAAGCGCTATTTACACCGTTCAGCTGCTGTGAAATTAGAAGCCAGTAGTTAAATCCGACTATCGCTTTTGTCCTAAAACTTATAACCCAAGTGAATATGCTTTGTTTCACTCCAGTATCAATAGTTGAAAGTGGGAGCTGGAGCGAGGCGCAATTAAATGGTTAAGGTTCGAGACTTCACACCAGCTGATGCAGCAGGGCTAGCGAAGTGTATTAACGAAAGTGAAGGAGGTTGGCCAGGAGGTATCACTGGAGGCGTTGACCAGACTGCGGAGCATGTGCTCGATGATTATGAAAAAGAAGTCAACATCACCTGGCTAATTGCTATCACCGAAGACAAACAAGTTGCAGGAGTTTCAACCCTACACCCCCACTTCGACGATCCCAAAGCGGCATATCTCGGTTTCTTAAATGTAGGTGATTCTCAAAGAAAGAAGGGATTTGGTAAAGCCTTGCTTGTTGAATCAGTAAATCGAGTTACTGCCGAAGGTTACAAACGTCTATATCTACATACCTGGGGAGGAAACCTTAATGCAGTTCCTGTCTACAAGCGTACAGGATTCTTCTGGCGTCCCGATACCCAGGTCTTAATGGAAAATTACATCCCATCCATTCTCAAACTACCCATTGCCCAACCATTCTTCAGACACAACAATTGGTATGATACCTACAATCGCCAAATTGAACTCAAACCTGATGAAATGAAACACAGGGGACTTAACGTTTATGAATATCGATGGGAGAAAGCCAATGATTTTCTCCGGGTTGTCATTGATCGTGAAAGCCGTGGTCCCACGCTAATAGAGAATAACGAATTACTGGTTGAGTGTTGGGTTGAGGAAGCAGAACCGCCCCTTGGTCTCCCAATACCAATTGCATGGATGATTGAGAATAAGAACCAAGAGAACCCGCTCAAAGGCACACTCACTGTGAAATTACCAAAAGGGTTCAAACTAATCAAAGCGCCAGTATCCGAAATCATTGTTCCTCCAAAGAGTTCGATAACTCTGAAAGCTATGATTCAAGGCCAAGTCACAATCGTGCCTCCTCCTGATGACAAACCTGCTCTAACTGTTACGTCCCGGATTAGGCTCGGTGACACCCGGGTTCACCTCCAAACTGGTATTCGTTCCAAGCATCCGATTCAAGTATCAACTGTTCCACCCTCAATCTGGTGTCGCCCAGGCAACAAAGTTCCAATCACAATTGCGATGAGAAGCAACCTGAAAGACGCAGCCCAGGGAGTTGTATTCATTCAAGCGCCTAAAGAACTGCATCTATCCCAATACGAATTTAACATCACCTTCGACCCCGAGCACTATGCAGGTATTGAAATGGATGCAACTACTGATTCGACACTCGGAACACACGCCATACCCTTGACGCTTTATTCTGAACTTCAAGTGAAAGGACATTCGCTAAAAACGAGAACCGAAACAATATACGTTCATTGCCTCGACCAAGGAGGAGTGCTAGTAACTCCTTACAATGACAACCAACGACTACAAGTTCAAACTGAAACCCTGCATTTCAGCATTAACCTTGCTAAAGGAGCTCATATTGACCAACTTGCTAACCGACTCACCGGACGAGTCCATATACGATCTCATGCTCGAGAGAGTCTGGGTCCTCCCTTTTGGCCTTCAGAGCAGATACGGACACATTTCAAGCATCGAATCAAGCAGTCTAAGGATGGAACAACCCGAATCAGGACCTGGATGACAAGTAAACGGTATCCAGGGCTGGTTTTCTCCAAAACGTTCCTAGTCACCGGCACTTCTTCTGTGGTAGGCATTGAATATGGATTTGAAAACACTGATCCAAAGCGTACCCATAATGTAAAGCTCCAAATGGGAAGCTTTGTTGGAGTCTGGGACCATCTTCATGTGCTCCCACTGAAAGATGGGTTACTCCGGGAGGAATTCATCGAAGATGAATTCTTTGCATCAGACCGTGAACTCCCGAAGCAACGCGAAGAATGGGCAGAAACGTGGTATTGCCAAGAATTACCCCATAAAGGTGAAGTCGTAGCCGTTTTGGTTCCTCCTTCACTTGTTTCTGAAGCAGAAGGTTTCGCATTCATTGACTTCCAGCTTCAAGTACCTCCACTTGCTCCTAAAACAAAAACTGCCTTGCCGCCCATTTATTTGGTTTCAGGTATGGGTTCTTGGCGACATATTCGACGACTCTGGCATTACTATTACTCGGAAGATCCCGAGAAAGCATTACAAACAGAACTTGAACCTTATCGAGCTATTGATATCCGAACCCAAGACTATCCGATGCTCCTGGAAGCTGGATCTGAATTATCGATTCCTTTACAGGTACGTCACCTTGTTCATCGTCCCCTTACAGGAAGCCTTCGCTTTTCGTCACCAAAAGGTTGGCAAATAACTCCCAAAAGGATGAAATTCAAGAACCTCAAGCGAGAAAACCCATTATCCCTCTCAGTCCAGCTACGAACAAGTGAAAGAACACTGGCAGAACCTCAGGTCCTCCTCATTACGGCTCATGTAGACACGAAACTTCAAACCCATACTTTCGAAGTGCCCATAATCTTACATCGAAAGTCAGGAACTGTGACCATCACTCAAGAAACCGAGTGTGGCCATCAAATCTACATCGTAGATAATGGAAAATTCATCCTCAAAGTTGCTCCGGGATTCGCTGGTAGCGTATTCGCTTGGATAAACAAAGAAACTGGTACAAACTATTTAGAATCGAATTTCCCCAAAGCGGGCCCAAGAGTATGGTTTAATCCCTGGTATGGCGGCATCCGGTTTGACCCCTTCACAGCTGATCAGCCTGGATGGGTTCAAACGAAACTGGATCGAGAAACCTGGACAATCAATAAAAGCTACCGCCATGACTGGCAGGGAATAACCTTGAGTGTTCTTCCCGACAAGGAAGAGAAAAAACTACGAGACTTAGAATTGCAGCTTCAAATATTAACACAACCCCACAGCAACCTCGTTGCTTGTATTGGACAAATTATCAATCAGTCTCGTGCCCCTCGACAGATTAAACACCGCTATCAGATTGCCATTCCTTCAAATGAAACCACTCCGAGACTCAGGACAGTTACTCCCCGAGCAACCACTGTGTATCGGCGGAATCGGGTGAGGACCCATGCCTGGCCAACAACAATGAAACCATATTTGGGTCTAGAAAAAGGGCCTGATGAGGCAACAGTTATGTTTGTACAAAAACTGAACCCAACTACTGAACTGTTTCTAGCTGATCTAAATCCGGAAATCGTGCTATTCCAAACCCAGGAACAGATTGATGTTGGGCCAAAGGAAACCGTTGAAAGAATTGGATTTTTAGTCGCAACTCAATTGCCCTGGGAACAAGCAAAGGCTTATGCGGCACTTTCGAAGATTCAAATCTGACCAAATAATCATACTTCTACTCAAGTTTAGTTTGCACTTGTGAATAGAAGGTGTACCATCTTTCGATAGTAGGCTCCATGCGTCTTTCAGCTTTCAAATCATAGGGGGGCTTAGGTCCGTTGTCTTTCGCCAGTTGCACTTCGTTGAGCGAACGCTTTTTGTTCAGTTGTTCTTTTATCCAGGTTTCGAGTTCACGAAAGTAGGCAAGATGTGTTCGGATTTCATTCTTATCACAAAGAGGTCCGTGACCAGGGACAATTGTTTCAACCGGCATATCGAGAATGGTTTCGAAGGCTTTCATCCACTCTAGTGGGTTGTTTGTCCGGTCACCAGCATAGGGATATTCTTGACAAAACACGAGGTCCCCGGCAAACAGGATTCGCTCCGGAACAAAGAAAACGATAGAGTGCCCAGCGGTGTGCCCTCCAGTAAGACGAATCTCAATCTCGTTCTTATCTCCCAGAAAATAGGAATTAGCAAATGTTTCAGTGGGTGTGATGATCCGGATATCTGCGAGTTGCTTACTGAATTTGGGTTCTGTCTCAGCATAGAATTTCTGCATTTCCTCTATACCTTTCGGTGACCATTGCCCTTTGAGAAGACCCGGATACAGTTCTACCATTCTAGATGAGGCTACAAGTGGGTATTGCTGGAATTCTTGAGCACCAAAGACATGATCGGAATGATAGTGGGTGAGAACTACATGCGTGATGGGGGAGCTGATAGTGTGCAAAATCTGATTATGAAATTCCCTTGCAATTCTAGGGGTCATACCTGTGTCAATCACAACTAGATGATGAGGGATATGGATACACCCCACGTTTCCAAAGGTCGAACCATCGACAATGGCCCAGGTGGAATTGCTAACTTGCTGGAGTTGCATGAATGAATCCTTCTTTAATGTCGAATAGTCGAGTATAAGGTGAGGGAGCCTTTAGGTGTTCACTTTTAGTAAGAAGGAAAGACGTTAAGAGGTATTGGTATTCAGTAATCAACGCAACGTTGAGAAGAGATGGTTCCAATGTCTAAAGTTTCACGAAAACGTCAACCCTTCAAATTGATGATTATGGATTTACTTCTTCAGCTTCCGGTTCCAGCGGGTATTGCGGATGAAGTTGCTAGTGAAATTTTAAAAAAATCTACTATAGAAACACCGGCGGAAACCATTCGCACCATGATTCTGGATAGCCTTCGCAGTCGTGATGCGAAAGCCGCAGAAGTTCTTGAACAGCGCTTTGTCTTCGTCCAGGAACGTCTTGAAGCAGTCCAAATTGAACCGGTGAATCCTGGAGATGAAATTTATGATGAGAACGCCTTAGATGAGTTGCTGGAATCAGATGAGATTACTGCGGCAGAGCTCTTCTTCATGGAGGGCCGTGAAGGTCACGCCTGGCAACGCAAAATAGATCATTTCGACACTGGATCTACTGAATTATCCCGAGAAGATTATTATGAAGACTGAAAACCCGCCTTCGGGTAACCAGTCTTTTGAAACAATCACATTACCCGAAGAGGATATTCCGCAATCCAAGCTCCGAATCGTAATTACTGTCATTGTTTCAGCATTTATTGTCATCCTCGTGATAATTGACCAGTTCCTTGGACTTTGGCCTTTGGGAGCGTACTGGGTTCTTTTTGCATTGGGAGTAATTTTTTGTTGCGTATTGATGTGGCTACTTTTACGGTGGAACGAAGGACATAGGAAAGAAGAGGAGGAAACATTTCTTGAAAAGTGGGGTGACGAAATCGGTTGGCCTCTGATGATCTTGGCTTTTACCATTCAGTTTCTCGTTCCTCAAATACGACCCATCCTCCTAGGTGCTATCCTTGGAGGAAGTTGGCTTCTTCTTTTTTGGAATAAGAAGAGGTAAAAAAAAGTGGGCTAGTTCTCTTCGGTTATTGTTTCGATGATTTTGAACAGTTCCTTGGCACGTACGGGTTTTACTTGAAACACCGCAGCACCAGCCTCCATTGCTTCAGAACGAATAGTTTCATCAGCACTGACAAAGATAATCTTGCTGTAAGCACTTATTTCTTGAATCATTTTTGTAGCACTAATTCCATCCATTCGGGGCATACGATGATCCATGATGATGACATCAGGTTTTGGATCCATTTTCAGAAATAGCTGAACTGCCTCATCTCCGTCGAACGCAGAGCCGATGACTGTGTGACCCTTCATCGTAAAGAGTGCCTTGTATATTTGGTGAAGGTTCTCCTCGTCGTCAACGATGAAGATTGAAGCCATTGAATGCACTGTCCATTTCACATTGGTTATTCATGGTGTCTGATGTAGCGTATACAGTATATCCCCGCTAGCGTTGCCCACTGATTGCTGGGTAAAATCCTGTTAAGAGTGTTGTGTGTATCATTAGTTCGTAGCTTCTCGGTTTCAGTTTTCTGCATGAACGCCTAAATTGGGTTAGAAAGCTTGCCAGTTTCGGAACGACTTTGTGAGGTTCTTTATTGTTTCGTTTTCGTTATATCCTGGGTTTCATATTCCACGGAGTTGACCTCTGAAGTTCCCCCTCCAGAGCTGACAATGGGTTTGAATCGTTGTAAAAGTAGGGCATTGGTTACTACACTCACACTGGATAAAGCCATTGCAAGCGCTGCCCATTCTGGTTGGAGAATAATGATGGGAAAGAGAAGTCCTGCTGCAATAGGTAGAAGGATGATGTTATAGATTAAAGCCCAAAAAAAGCCCTGTCGGATTTTCGACACAGTCTTTCTCCCTAGTTGTACAGCGGTGACTACATCGAGGAGGTTATCGCGTACTAGGACGATGTCACCGGTTTCAACGGAAACATCAGTTCCCGACCCGAGCGCTATACCTACATCAGCTTGGGCTAGCGCAGGGGCATCATTGACTCCATCACCTGTCATGGCGATTGTCTGCTCTTGTGACTGGAGATCCTGAATTACTTGAGCCTTATCGCCGGGAAGCACTTCAGCGATGACCTTCGTGATTCCTGCTTGTTGTCCTATCGCTTCTGCAGTTCGCTGCTTATCCCCAGTGAGCATAACGACTTGAATATTCATTTTTTGTAGCTGTTTAATTGCGAGTACTGAATGCGGTTTGAGCGTATCAGCAATGGCTACTACAGCGAGAAGTTTTCTATCTTTGGCTGCAAAAATCGTCGTCTTTCCCTGCTTTTGTAATGTGGCGAGATGCGGTATTAATTCTCCAATATCGACTCCGTTTTCTTCCATGTAAGTGTCATTTCCAACATCAATAGTAGATCCTGCAATTGAGGCTTTGACTCCTTTCCCAGTTATAGAATCAAAGTCATCGATTTTTAGAAAGGGGATTTGATTTTTTTCAGCATATTGGACAATGGCGTGAGCTAAGGGATGTTCACTATATTTTTCGGCTGTGGCAATCAGGGTTAAGGCTTCTTGGGGATCAATATCGCCTGCAGGAATGATATCAGTAACGGTGGGTGTGCCTGTAGTGAGTGTCCCAGTTTTATCAAAGACCATTGTGTTCACCTGGGGGATAACTTCGAGTCCTTCTCCAGTTTTGATTAGGATGCCAAGTTGTGCTCCGCGACCAATTCCAACCATCAAAGCAGCGGGGGTGGCTAATCCCAGTGCACAGGGACATGCAGCAACTAACACTGCGATAGAAAATCCTAAGGCTGTAACCCAAGTAAGTCCAGGATACGAAGGTGTGAACGTAATTAAAGCAAACCAGATACTAAACACAACAATGGATAATAAAATGACAAAAGGAACGAATTTCTCAGCAATAGCATCAGCTTTTCGTTGGATAGGAGGTTTGTGGGTTTGCGCCTCTTCAACCATTCCAATTATCTGGGCAAGTACCGTATCAGATCCAACTTTAGTTGCTTCAATTATCAGAATTCCCGTTTCGTTTATTGTCCCACCAACTACCTCATCATCAGCCTTTTTGCTCACGGGGAGAGATTCACCTGTAATCATTGCTTCATTCACCGATGATTGACCTTCAACGACATACCCATCCACAGGGATTTGGGCACCAGGCCTAACGAGTAAGCGATCTTCGACTTCAACTTCGTCTGTGGGGATTGTAATTTCCACGCCGTCTCTTAGTACAATTGCAGTTTTGGGCTGGAGATCCATCAGTGCACGGATTGCTTGAGAAGTGCGACCCTTAGCAATAGCTTCCAAAGTTCGTCCCAAAAGGATGAATGAGAGCAACAATGCAGCAGAGCCATAGAACACTTCCTGACCAAGGAGAATGAATGTCGCAGCAGCTGAATAGAAATAAGCAACACTGGTTCCAAGCATGATGAGAGTGTCCATATTCGTCTTCCCATGTCTTGCAGCGTTTAATGCAGATTTGTAAAAGGGGTAGCCTCCATAGAACTGAACTGGTGTAGTGAGAATAAGCAGGATAATCGGTGTAGTAATCCCAGCCGGGAGCAAAGGGGCGATAAATCCCGAAAAAAAGGAGATAAGAACGATAGGAATTGTGAGTATAACGGTAAATGCAAGACGTGCAGAATAGTAGCGAATTTCGTGTTTTCGGGTCATTGCTTCACGGTCAATGTCCGTTTCCGTCTCAGCAACAATATCGAATCCAATTGTTCTCAGTTTACTTCGGACTGTTTTGAGTGTGGCTAAGATCTCGTCATATTCAATCACCAATCGTCCTGACATGACATGATCAGTCACTGATAGCACGCCTTCGATCTCTTGTACTGTTTTTATGATATACGACCACTCGTCTGAGCGAGGAGTCGGTGAGAGAGTCAACCGCATTGTGGCCCGTTTCGGTGTATACCCTGTTGAAGCGACTGCGGCTTCTAATTCTGTCCGGGTAACCTGCCCAGGAATGAAGTCGATTGTTGCTTTTCCTTCTAAGAGGTTGACTGACGCTGTTGCAACGCCGTCTTGTTGAAGAAGGGCTTTTTCAATTGTGGCCACACAGGCTGCACAGTGCATTCCCTCGATACGCAGTGAAACCCGTTGGGTTTCTGGTTTCTCGTCGGTATTCATTATTTTCACCAACTTATTCTTTTGTAGGGTGCTTCAGTTGTTCACGATAAGCCGCGGCACAATGATGACAACAGAAGGCAAGTTGTTTACCATCGATTTCCTCAACATGTGCTCCTTCAAAGACTTTACATCCGCAGCTGGCACACACATGTAGATTCGATTCAAATGCCGCAGCTGTAATTACTGCAAAGCGTTGAAGAAGTTGCTTTACGGAGTGGCGACCTTTTCGAGTAAGGCAATATTCTCGTCGGGGGCGTTTCCCTACTGGTTTATCTTCTGAAGTAACGATTTGCTGCTCTTCAAGCTGTTGCAAGAATGGATAAAGTGTCCCTGCACTTAGTGACCGCCCAGTGCGGTTATGATACTTTCGCATAATTCCATATCCATGAGTCGTTCCTTCATGTAAGACTAAGAGAATGTAGAATTTAGCGAGATCATCTAACACTGCTTCAAGGGGTTGTTCGCTCATTTATTCCACCCTTGTATTTTCTAACGGTTTGGATATATCCAATTCGATATATTAATATAATGGAGGCCCCATTATTTCTAACAGTGAAATCGAACAGAGGTGACCCACCATGGCAATTGACCCAATCTGTAAAATGAAAGTCAATGAAAGAACGGCTAAATGGACCTCCAAGTATAAAGGAAAAACATACTACTTTTGTGCCCCTGGATGTAAAGCTGAATTTGATAAAAATCCAGAGAAGTATGTATCGTAGTTGAATATCATGTTGCAATCCTTGGTCATTTCAGACTAGGACTCTTCGATGGGGAGACATATACGAAACTTCGCCCCTTTATTTTTGGGAGTGGCGATTAACTCAATTGACCCCCCATAGGCTTCCAGAACTCGCTTACTCAGATTAAGACCCAGTCCACCACCACTTGAAGAAGTACCTCGTTCGAATAATTTCGCTTGAAGCCTTTTAGCAATGCCTGTCCCCGTATCTTCTAAGTCAATTTGGATTTCGCTATTCTTTTGGGCAATTTTTACGCTAACCTTTGGTTGGTCGCCTGCATATTGTGCTGCGTTCCTGAAAAGATTGACAAAGACCATCGGTAGGAGTCGTCCTCCAGTCACACGGATCTCCTTGAGTTTGGGAGATGCTTTTACTTTGATAGACAATTGTTTGTGAGTTTGCATTGCCTGTTTTGCAACCCGCCGTATGAGTGCAACTATTTCTTTTTCAGCTTCTTTATCTGGACGACCAAAAATGTCAAGGAGGCGCGTCATCCGGTCTGCAGCAGCCCGAGTAGCCTCAATAAATTCATGTAATTCAGAATCTTCAGGAATCACCATTTGGGCAACTTCAGTGGTGCTGAAAATGACTTGTAAATCATTTCCTAGATCGTGTCGAAGTAACGATGCATAGAGTTCAAGGTCACGATTTATATTTTTCAACTCGATTTCAGCGAGTTTTCGATCATGGATATCACGAACAAGAGAGTAGAGAGCTATCACTTCTCCATCACGGATGACCTGTTTGCTACTCACCTCGCCCCAAATACGAGAGCCATCCTTTCGGACAAACGGGTATTCAGTGGGATCTACATGCTCACCCGCAAACAAGCGTTTGGTATTTTCCAAGGCTTGAGGAAGAAGTTCGGGAGGAACCAACCCAAGACTGGGATAGAATTTCCCTTTGAGTTCATCTGGTCGATAACCCAAATGAGTTTCGACGGAGGGAGAAACGTCGATGATATTGAAGTGTTTATCAAAAAGAAGAAGGACGTCTGAAAAGTTTTCAAAAAATAATCGGTAGCGTTCTTCACTCTCCGCCAGGGCTTGTTGAACATGGCGCATTTCGGTGATATCTTCAATGGTTCCCTCATAGTAGATTACATTTCCTTGAGAGTTTCGTACTGCACGGCTACTAAGACGAACCCAAATAATCCGTCCATCAAGTCGATGAAATTCTGCTTCGAA
>JABXGX010000080.1 GCA_016550405.1 archaeon
CTCCATACTCAAGTATCGAGTACATGGAAATCGATTTATGAAAGGTCTGAAAAGCCGATTAGGATGCGACCAGCAATATTGGGATTTTGAATCTTTGGCAATGCCTATCACAAACCTCCACTTAGGAGAATCCAAAACGTGAGCCGCGATAGATTCGAATCCCAACTGGCGCCACCTGTTCAAGGCTAATGATACTGCGCTGTATTTTCTTAAGAAAAAAGGGAGTTGGTTAGGAAACTTCTTTAGACATCTTTTTCGCCATAGTGTACATCACAGGAACTAACATTATTGCCAGGGCAATAGCGAAAGCCCAAGAAATATTCGCCACGACATTTGTGACCCCAGAAAACGTCGCAAATATTGCACCAGCACCAATGATTAGGAAAACGCTGTAAAGCACGAATTTTGCGTAACCAGCTACGTCTACAAATTCTTTGTGATCATCGGTGATCGACTTAATTAGACCGTCAGTCAATGCGATTCCCGCGCCTATTATGACAAAGCCAAGAATCAAAGGATAAACCAAGTCGCCCGCGAGCAACATAAGATCCAACGCGATCAGAAGTATCACTGCGATCAAACCGATAAGAAGAAGGCTTCTAAGCATGTCTGCAATCTCAGCTTTGGCTTCAGGGAAGATAGGCTTCAAAGTGTTCCCCACAAGAGATGCCAAGAAATCAACCAAAACAGTGCCAATGACTATTATCAGAATCCCTCCCAGAAGCCTAGGTAAGTAGTCTGCCACGGCAATCAGGTAACTGCCCAAGGGGCCTCCTATGTCCAAGATCTGTATAGCCAAGATGATGGACAGGACGACGATGAAAGCTTTCGTGACTCCTCCAATGAATGATGACAAATCTAACCCTGCAGATCTGAAGGCCTTCCCGGTACTACTCTTGTCGAAACTTCTTTCTATGCCCATTTTCTCGATGAGTCTGTTTACAGCTTTTCCGATCACTGTTCCAACGCCGTAACCAATTAGTATTACTATGATTGCAGCGATGAGTGATGGCAAGAATGCAATTATATCTTCAAGCACTTCAGTCAACATCTCAATGATCGAAGCTACCATCTAAGGTCTCACCTTTTTTTTATCCAGTACCCATTTGCATGTGGTTGTACTTATAAGCATTTCTAAAAAGAAATACTATAAGATGTTGGCTTATATTTATAGCGCTCACGCTCAAGATATGTGTTACTTTCTGGGCAATACCTCGCTGAGGTCATATGTGGCAACGCATAGGACGCTGTCCGCACCACCATAATAAATGAGAAGTCGATCATCAATCAAGACACTTCCGCAACTGAAGATCACATTAGGCACTTTACCAAAACGTTCGTAGTCTTCAATAGGCGTCAATATGGCCTTTTCAGAACGGTAGAGAACGATTTCAGGATTGCTCTTGTCAAGCAATGCAGCGCCAAGAGAATATACCCTCTCGAAATCCACTCCGTGATAAATGAAAAGCCACCCTTCGTTGAGCTCTATCGGTGTGCCAGCTGCACCCACCTTCCAGCAGTCCCAACTCTTGATCCTAGGCGACATCACAGATCTGATATCACACCATCGATTAAGATCGCTAGAACGAGCGCTACATACATCTGGCTCGATGCGATGAAACATAACAAATTCTCCATCAATCCTCCTAGGAAAGATCACGCCATCCTTGTTACGGATTCGGGGAAACGGCACCTTTCTTTCCTCCCATTTCCATTGTTTAGCAAGGAAATCTTCAACGGCAATCGAAGTCAATGAAATCTGATATACCTGTTGATGATCGCATTCCTGCAGCGCTGTATAAGCCATGACCAATTTCTCATCCAAAAGAGTTAGGCGAGGATCTTCACATCCATCCGTCTCAGTGTTATTCGCTGGCTCAAATATCGGATAAGGCAAACGCTCATCAATGTGATAACCATCTAATGTTGCGGCGTAACCAAGTCGAGAAACACCGTCATCACCCATAGCACGGTATAGGAGATGAATACGACTGTCTGCGAAAAAGGCTGCAGCATTAAATACTCGCCTAGATTCCCATGCGTTGGTTCCTACAGGTTCAAGAATTGGATTTCCTTGAAAGCGCTGCATTCCAATCGATTCCTGTCATAGTTTCAAAGATTTTATTCCAAAAAGTTCATCCAAGAATTGTCTTATGGCCAGCAAGCCTACCAATTTTTTTTCCCGATTCACCACGGGTAAGTGTCTGATTCCATGCGAGACCATGTACCTTCTTGCCTCTTGGAAAGTAGTGTTCTCTCGGACCGTCATGACGTGTTTAGTCATGACTTTCTTCAAGGGTTCGTCTAGAGAAATCTTTTGGGCAACAACTCTAATAGCATCTCGTTCGGTGAAAATTCCAATGCATTTTTTTTCTTCGCTAGTTATAACTATTGATCCAACATGCTTCTTGTATAGCGTTTCAATAGCCTTGCTTATGGTATCGTTCTGCCTTGCAGTCACAACGTTTCCAACCATAATATGTTTGACCCTCAACATTCCACCTGCACGCTCCTTGCCCCCATTTTGATTCATCATTCTTAATAAATCATACTTATGAACGGTGATTATCTCAGTGTCTCCATCTCCAAGCGAGCCATGAGATAAGATACAGTGGCTTCAGCGCCTTGATTCAGGTTCAATCCCCGAGGCGTTATTCCGTCATAACAACCACCGGTCTCCGAATTGTAAATGGCCATACCACGAGAGTTCTTTCCAAGAAACCAATCGAAGATGATTCCAGCTGTCCTTCGATATTCCTCATCGCCTGTTGCCCGAAAAGCGGCAAGTGCCGCTTCCACCATACAAGATGCCTCAATAGATTGCTGATCGTATATAGCTCGCTCCTCGCCTCTCTTATACCAACCCTTATTGCCAATTGGAACGAATTTGTTACCGATCAACTGCACTGATACGACAAAGTCAAAAGATTCTTTAGCTGCCTGAAGGTATTTCTCGACCTTCGTACTCTTGTAAGCTTCAAAAAGAGCCTGTGGCAACCGTCCATTAACGTAAGTGAGGTAAGGTTCGAACCAATGCCAATCGCTGGAAGACACATGTTCGTAATTGATTAGAAGTCGATCGACTAGTGTCCTTATGCTTGGGACAATATTTCGATCTTGGGGATAGCCTTTGTGATAGTGACAGAGTCCAAGAATCGCAAAGCTCCAAGATCTGAGTGATTTGAAGTCTGAGAACCACGAGAAACTTCTGTCAAAAATCTCCTTTGATATCAATCTTTTCTCCACAGGTAGTTTCGA
>JABXGX010000081.1 GCA_016550405.1 archaeon
ATTAGGCAATACTCTTGGCGTTTGCCTCTTGGCGGAGGGCGCCGCTTAACCTCCGACGCCCTCGCTCCTTTTCCGATTAGTAACGCAGCAGATGCCTGGGAAGCATCAGGGGAGTCCCGATGATCCCTCCGGTATCAAGGCCGGGATGGTGAGGTCTCCATCATTTCATCTTCAATAGAAAGGGTGAAGTTACTGGGGATTTTTTGAAGTCTTTCGAATTTCCCAGATTCGAACTTTGCCATCAGAGGCCCCAACTGCTAGCCAGTGTCGGGTGGGTGAAACAGCAACAGAATAGACACCTTTGACAGGGACCTCATATTGCTTGTCAAGATCACCTGTCCGTAGATTCCACATACGGACGCCATAATCGATAGCAACTGCCACCTTCCTACTATCTGTTGTAAAGGTCAGATCCATGGCACGAGATTCCAGATTAATAGAATGGATTGGCTCCCAATTTCCTGTGTCCCTAATGATGAGGGTTTCTTCATACCCGAGTGAACCAAGAAGCTTCCCATCTGGAGAAAATTGTACTCCGTTCACAGCCGTTTCATGACCTTTAATCTGCTTTAAGAGTTCACCAGATGGAAAAGCCCACAAGTAGATGTCATCTCCTAATCCCCCAGCGGCCAAGTATTTATCATCCGGAGAAAAGTGAACTGCACTAATGTTTCGCCCAATGTCGGGAAGAGTTAGGATTTCATCACCCGTTGTAAAATCCCAGATTTTCACTTGACCATCATAGGATCCTGATGCAATGAACTTATCTGAAGAAGATAATGCAACGGTCGACACGGTTTTTCGATGGCCACTTAGGGTGTATTCAACATCACCTGTGTAATAATTCCACACTTTTATTGTTGCATCAGTTGAGCCAGTTATTACAAAGTCACTGGCGTTTGTCATTGCAAGCGCATTTACACTACTAGTATGACCAAAAAATGTGTGCTTTAGAGTCCAGTCCTTTACTGTCCATACATGAACAAGGTTGTCCATCCCTGCAGAAAGCAAGACGGAGTTATCAGGAGAAAATAGAATTCGTGTTACATAGCGCGTGTGTGCATCGATGGTATCGAGGGATTCCATTTTTTCCACGTACCCAATAAATCTACAGTTCTCAAGGTTCACTATAGGTTTATACTTGTTCCGAGTTCAGCTAAAGGCGAGTTAAACAATTATAGAAACATCTAAGAATATTTTATGTCCGATAACCCAAATCCTTGTAGACTTGTATTACACGCTGTTTCCAAGGTTCGAAGGTATCAGGGGCTTCCGGAAAATTTTGGTAAAGTAAAAGCAGCTTATTCATTCCCTCAGACACTTTTTGTATGCGACGGAGTAGACCTAGTTTTCGCAAACCACGCAGGAGTCTTCCGGCTTTATCAATGGCGGATAATTCAAGTCCTTCTCCAGCATTTGCACGAAGGAGATCTTGGGTTGTGAGGATTCGATTATTTATAACGTAATCAAATTCCTCGTTGCCAACTTCCTGGAGAAGATGCCGCATTAAATCTAAAGAAGCGATTTTCTGTCCATAGTGTTTTCGATTGTATTCAACGTTAAATGGCCAAAGTCCTGAAGTTGACACATCATTCGTTTCAATCGCCTCTTTAATAATAGGTGCGAGTACATGTCCAGCCTCAATTGCAGATCCTATTCCCCCGCCGTGAATCGGATTGACATGACAGCCACTATCGCCAATGAACACGATGCCATCTGCAACATAGCTCCAGATGGGCCGTCGTATTGGTGCAGCACCTCCACCACCGTGAATGAGTTTTGCACCTTTGAAAATAGGATTGGTGTTAAGAAATTGCCTATAGAGCTCTTTGGGCCGATATCCTTGACCACCTTGAGTGCCTAAGCCGACATTAACAATTTTTTCGCCACGGGGGAAGATCCACACATAGCCGCCAGGGCTGTAACGGTCGTCCATGATAATCCAGCAGCGGTCAGCGGGTTCGAAGGGTTGTTTGAGTTCTAGGATTTCTCGGTAGCATACAGCTTGGTCTTGGAGTGCGATGGTTCGTTCGATAAGAGGATTTTTCATTTTTCGGCGAAGAGTTGCAGACATCCCACTTGCATCTACAGTTACTTTCGCATGTGCTTCATTCGTGCGTTTTGTTTTTGTATCTTTGTATCTGACTCCAATAACTCTATCATTATCGAAGATTGGTTCCAGGACATGGGCATTATCCGCTATTGTTACACCGGCTTTTTCAGCATAACCGAGAAGTCTTTGTCCAAAATATATTCGGTCAATTGTCCAGCCATCGCAGGGCTCCCCTTCAATGCGTTGGCTGATGGTGATATAATTTTTCATACTTGGTGGATAGATGTCAATCCCGTTAATCGTATTACCAAGTTCTTTACCAGTAGGATATGAAATTCCAGCGTTCTTGAGATGATGAAGAGCAATGCCTTCACCACAGACTTTGTCGCCAACTCGATCACGTGGGAGACGCTCCAATACCAACACATCAAGTCCACGTTGGGCTGCCTCTTTGGCGAGATGTGCACCAGCTGGTCCAGCACCAACAACAATTAAGTCATGCTGAGACATAGGAAATTCCTCCTTGGAGTATCCTTCCTTCCACAGATGCTGTACTTAAACCCTCACTTGTTTAAGGAAAGCTGCTAAATCCTTTCGTGCCTCCAGTTGAGGTCAAAGTAATTTGGCTAGCACAGGATCAACGTTCACTCGATGTTGAGCAAAACCCAGTTTTTGTGGTGGAATACCGATAGCCAGGTTAAGTAGTTCAGGATAGTAGAATACAGGGAGTGGGGTTTTGTCCTCAAACTCCCGAAGGGCAAGACGCTGCATCAAATCAAATTGAAGCGTGCATGCTGGACAAATTAACACCAAAGCCTCAGCCCCAGCACGTTTCATGTTGTCTAGCTTAATACCTGTCATTTTCAGCGCAAGGTCACGATCAGCGGGTCGCGTTCCATAACCGCAGCAGTCCATTTCGTCAGGAAACTGAACAGTCTTTGCTCCTAATGCACGAACGAGTTGGTGCAAAATTGTAGGGCGTTGAGCATCGTCCACATTAAGTAAAGTACTGGGACGGAGAATATGACAACCGACATGGACAGCAACCGTCAAGTCAGTAAGCGGATCAACGACGGATTCAGCAATTGTTCCTAAACCGATATCTTCGAAGAGAAGTTGGATGAAATGTTTTACTTTGACTGTTCCTCTGTATTCTTGACCCGTTTTGGCAAGAATGGTATTGATTTCTTCACGGAGCTCCTTATCATCTTCAAGACAGACTGCAGCGCTTTTTAACATTTCAAAGCAGCCATTACAGGGTGTGAGAATATTCAGTCCGGTTTTCTCTGCAACCGCCAAGTTTCGAGCAGATATTGCAAGAGCAGCATGATGATCGATGTGTGGTAATGTTAAGGGATTTGGACAACAACTAAAACCAGCAATTTCCTGATATTTGATTTCAAAATGCTGTAACGTCTCTCGCATTGCTACCTCCATATAGGGGAGACGATTTGGAATCACGCACCCCATATACAGAGCCCATGCAGCTTCACCCATCACGTCTCACCCCCTTCTTCAGCAGAAGCAGTTACTTGCGCTTCCTGAAGCCTTCGTTGTTTCACCTTTTCGAGACGGTCGAGTAGTTCTGTGGCTTTAGCAATCTTTTGGAGATCCTTGCCACCCTGGCTGTCTATAGGGATGGGGGGTAATCCCAGTTCTACTCGTTTCTTATTTGCTTGAGCACTAGGCGCTAAAGCCCATCCTGTCGCAAGTATATTTTCTACTTCTGCTACAATATCATCAGGTGTGATTCCCATAGAACTAGCCAGGTTTTGTAGATCTTTGATTAATTCTGATACTGGGACCTTCTGCGGACAATGCTCTAAACAGGCATGACAGCTGGTACACAGCCATAGAGCAGGTTCATCTAGTAAAGTAGCTGCTTCGCCTTCTAAAGTGGCCTTTACAACACGTCGTGGATGGTAGGTCTCTGGACCAGTTAGTCGTGAAACAGGACAAGCCGCAACACATGTTCCACAAGCAAAACAACTTTTTGTGTCAACACGTTTCGCCAGTTTAGCTGAAATTTCTTCCAGTTGCTCATCCACGTTCATTTCGCCTTCACCTTTGCGGACTTAGTTTTTTGTGTCTTCTTTGTCTTTGCTTTAGGCGTTGGTTTTGGTCTTTCCTTCTTCATGAGTTTCTCGAGTCGCTCTTCAATCACAGGTCGTAACCGGGTATTCTCATCTATAATGAAATCGCGCCCCATCTCCTTAAGTTGCGCAGCCATTTCCCTTGTGACCGCAGCCCACTTATCACCCTCTGCAGCTGACACCCATTCTAAACGGAATCGCCGGGGGTCCATACCAATCCGCTCAAGATACGCAGACATACGTTTCGCTCGCTTCTCTGCCCACACGTTCCCACTGATATAATGGCAATCGCTGCCCGTCTCCGTAAGTCGACAACCTGACATCAACACCATACCAGCACCTAACCGGAACGCTTCCAAGATGAATTGATCAGACATCCGTCCTGAACACATCACACGGATACCACGAACATTAGCGGGGTAATCATACCGACTAATTCCAGCAAGATCAGCACCTGCATAGCTACACCAATTACACAGCATTGCGAAAATCTTGTCTTCTGGATTCTCCCTGAGAAGAGCGCGAATCTGATCCATAATCTGTGTATCTGTAAAATGCATCTGCTCAATGGCACCTGCTGGGCACTCCGCGACGCAAGTACCACAACCATGGCATTTAGCAGGAGTAACAACGGCAGCTTTACCTGGTTCTGCTGAAATTGCCCCATATGCACAGCGAGAGACGCAGATGCCACATTTTCCGGTTGCACTGCGGCAGAGTTCGGGATTTACCACAGCGACAATGGGTTCAATTTCCCATTCATCTTGTGTGATAATTCGGAGAGCCCGTGATGCAGCTGCACTGCCTTGAGCGACACTGGCAGGAATGTCTTTGGGACCTTGAGCCGAGCCGCAGAAAAAGACCCCTTCGGTAGCAGCGTCAACGGGTTTTAGTTTGGGATGAGCCTCCATGTAGAAACCAGAGGGACCGAGAGGCACATTGAGGACCCTAGCGAGTTCTTCAGTGCCTTTACTTGGAACAGCAGCTGTGCTGAGAATGACCATGTCGTATTCACGTTTGGTGAATTTGCCAGTAGCCATGTCTTCGGCTTGAACGAAAAGGTTGTGGGTTTGAGGATCTTCGGTGATGTTGGCGGGCCTACCTTGTTGAAAGCGGATGCCTGCGCGACGAGCACGTTGGTAGAATTCTTCATAATCTTTGAAGTTAGTTCGAATATCCATGTAGTAAATGGTTATTTTGGCTTCAGGGTATTTTTCGTGGAGCAGAAGTGCGTTCTTGATTGTGTACATGCAGCAGAAGCCAGAGCAGTAGATGTTACTACGTTCGTCCCGGCTACCAACGCATTGGATAAAAGCAAAGCTGTGAGGTTTGGTTTGATCTGAAGGACGAACGACCTTTCCTTCAGTTGGCCCTGCAGCGTTGATGAGCCGTTCGAGTTCCATGGCAGTAATCACATTCGTATAAACCCCATATCCGTATTCGGTGATGGGGGTGGGATCATAAGGTTCGTAGCCAGTTGCGACGATGATTGTGCCGATATCAAATTCATGAATTTTCTCAGTGTCATCAGGGATAATAGCCTCTTGCCCCGCTTTATTACATGCTTCATAGCACATCATACATGCTTTAGGACTGAGACCAAGGCAATGGTCCGGATCAATCAAATATGCAGCAGGAACTGCTTGGGGATAAGGTATGTAGATAGCATGTCGCCAGCCAAGATTTGCATCAAAATTATTTGGAACCAGTACAGGGCATACCTTCTGGCAATCACCACAACTGTTGCACTTGTCAATATCGACGTATCGTGGGCGCTGGGTGATTTGCACTTTAAAGTTACCTACAAATCCTTCGACCTTAGTGACTTCAGCATTGGTGATGAGTTCGATATTTGGATGCCGGGCGACTTCAGCCATTTTGGGTCCAAGGATACAAATGGAGCAGTCTAATGTAGGAAATGTTTTATCAAGGAGTGCCATGATGCCACCAACTGTGGGTGAGCGCTCAACGAGATAGACCTTGTAACCCGAGTCGGCAATATCGAGGGCCGCATGAATGCCTGAGACACCGCCTCCAATTACTAGTGCAGTGTGTGTGACTGGGACTTTGAGAACCTCTAGTGGTTGAAGGTGGTGAGCTTTCGCAACTGCACTCGCAATAAGGTCAGCAGCTTTTTCTTGACAGCCCTGTGGGTCGCTAGCGTGGCACCAGGTTCCCTGGTCCCTGATGTTGGCCATTTCGAAGAAGAATTGGTTGAGTCCAGCATCTTCCGTGCACCGGCGAAAAGTCGGTTCATGCATACGGGGTGTGCAGGCTGCGACAACCACACGGTCGAGTTTTTCTTCTTTAACGATACGTTTTATTTCCTCTTGCCCGGGGTCAGCGCAGGTGAATCTGTTAACCTTGGTTGCAACGACGCCATCCAACTTTTCTGCGCCTTTCGCTAGGGAATCGCAGTCGACGACTCCTGCAATGTTACGTCCGCATTCACAGACAAAAACGCCGATTCGGGGTTTCTCTTCTTTGGGCTGCTTGGCTTTTGCGATGGGGGCCACCACCAGTTCTCAGAGAATTCTCTCGGCTTTCGCTTTATACTTTTTTAACTTTCATTTCAATTGTTGCTAAAGTGTCTATAAATGTTGCAAACTTGTACGAATTCTTTGTCACTCAAACCAGCTCTGTGAAAGTGAGTCACCTAACAGATAATGGTGATATTTCAAATTCGTATGTGATGGGAGTCTTTGGGAAAAATGACCGGCGCTAAAATGCCATACCTGCGGCTTCACGTGTTGGAAACCGTTCAGCAAGGATTTCAGTTACCGCATTAAAAACATCCGTAACCCCTCGAGCATCCTTGGCAGAAGCTTCTATAAAAGGTGCATTGTATTGCGCCGCATATTCAATTCCTTCTTGTAATGTGACCAGAGGGCGTCTGGGACCAAACGTTTCCCGTAAATCGCATTTATTCCCAACAACCACTAATGGACAGCCAGGAACGGATTCATAGAGGCTGGTAATCCAATCATTCAGGCGATCCATAGTGTAGCGGCTTGAAATATCAAAAACAGCGATTGCTAGTCTAGCTCCCTTAAAGTAAGAGATGGCTAAATCACGAAATCGTATTTGTCCGCCTAGGTCCCAAATTTGAAGGATAGCAGCCCATTCGCCTTGCTGCACATTCTTTGCTGCAAAATCTACACCAACAGTGAGTTTCATACTTTCATCAAAGGTATTCCAAGTGTACCTCTTTAGGAGGCTTGTTTTGCCAACGCCACCTTCGCCGATTAAGACGATTTTGAGTATGCCTATCACTGTAGGTGCCTCTTGGTGTTTAAGCAGTTATGGCTTCGGTTTTAGTATTTCCCCTATCAAGCAATCGGTCCAACCAACCAGTAAGTGCTATTAGTAAGATGGCAAATGCGAAGACCCGAATAGTGGCCCGAATAAAGATTGGTACGAAGGTAATGTGCGCAGGGAAGATTAGGAAGAGCCCCAGTGCAAGTCCTAATGCTTTTCCTCTTCCAGAAAAGGGTTCTTTGCGTAGACGTTTGTAAATAAGCGAATAAAGAATAATTGGTATGAAGAAGAACAAAGAGAGTAACCCAATAGTTGACCACCAGAAGACATTGGCAGGGAAGACTTCAGCAGCACCTGGATGAGAAATTTCTGGAAAGAAGAAAACGGCAATAATGGTAAGCGGTATGGCAATTATGAAAGGAAGAAGAGTGAGGGGGCGCCATTCCATTGCATAAATTGCACTTGCTGCGGCAAAAGCAACCCCGACGAATCCAAGATAAGTGCCTAAAGTACCTACCACGGGAGGCACCCAACTAAGTTCGGGGACAAATCGAGCGAACACATCGATGACATACAAGATGTATCCGATGGCGATGAAGAGAAAGAAACTAAATAACAATATTGTAGAATAGTGGGGCTTTATACGGTAGCGTCCCCATAGAAATGTTGCGGATATAAAGGCTAGACCGGCTGCAATCTGTGTTGCGGCGGTGAAGAATAATTCAGCAATAGGCACAAAGTCATACCACATTAAGACCCATACAACTTGTGCAGCCATGATAACCAGCGCTGCTGTATAACCCAGAAACTCACCACCAATATCCAGATCGGGTAATAGGAAGCCAATGGTGATAATTGTATAACCGAATAGTCCTATCCAACTAAGGATTGGAGCAAACGGATTCGTTGGCGACATTCCACGGGCAGAACCTGAAATCGAAATTAGAAGAATCCCAATGAATAGTGAGAATACAGTTGTTTTCCTAGTTTTCGTCCAGAGATAGCCAAACAGGATTGCAGGACCAAATCCGAGAATGGCTATTACTAACACCATGAGTACCGTATTTAGTAAAGGCATAGGAACGCCAGGAGCAGTCCAAACTACAAATATCCCGATAAAATAAAGAATAAAAACAGGAATTGAGAATTTACGTCGTTCGATTGCTAGAAGAGCAGCAAAGGCAACCATAAGGTTACCTGTAGCCACCAGACTGATAGTGAGCTTGTACTGCACAATGTCTCCAATAGGAATTATTACATCTACGACACCTGAGAAACTTCCTAAAGCATAGAAAAGAAAGGCAATCGCCACAAGCATTGTTGGATAAGTAGCAAAGCGGTATTCAACTGGTACTTCACGATAGCGGCGAACCGCGAACCGACTTACAATTATCGCGCCGATAATCGAAATTACTGCGATAGCACCTGAATTTGCGGTTACTAGATCAAATCCCATTTTTTTCCCCTGTAATTTTTATAAACCGTATTTAGCCCATAACTCGGCTTTGTCTCCTGCAGACTTTTTCTTGGTAATATGTTCTACAATGAGCTGTTGAATTACATCACATGGAACATTTCCAACAAGGTCTTTGATGAGTACTTGTATCTGGTCGAGTTGTACACGGGTTTCGCGGGAATTATCATCGGCGGCAACCACTAAGATATTATCCCCGGTTCGACGCATCAATAGATGGTAAGGACCAACGGTGAGTCGGTCAATATCCCCGCCCATGATCTGATTGGCAAAACTTTGAATTGCTGAGATGAATCCTCCTACCATAGCGTCAGAGGCTTCGATGCTACCCAATTTTATAGTGAAGATAGGTTCTCCGCTGCCTGTGATGAGAAAGATATTGGTGATCATGTGAGTTTCGCCTAGATTTGTCCTAACCAACCTTTTGCCTTGTCAACAGCTGATTTCCCTTGTTTCGTCTCTTGGACAACAGGTTCAGCTTCACGAATTGTGAAGTTCCTGTCGACAAAGAGTACACATTGATGGCCTTTTTCGCAGGTTGCATTGATAAGTACGGGTACCCGCGGTGCGGTGAGGAGGGCTTCTTCCTCAACCGAGACCTCCTGGATGATTACCCCACAGGTGGGGCATGGATACCACGGTAGTTCCCGTCGGGTCATGGCTAGTCACTTGGTCTTTCGTTCCCCATGTGAGTTGTTCCGATTCGACTCTTCCAAGCTTTTATTTAATACCTTTCTCTCATCCCAAGCGATTATTACGATTTCTGCAGAAATCGTGGGTGTCATTTGCATTTTCCTCAAGAAGCAGATATTCAGTTAAGGATTCAGCAACCATCTAGCCCTTTAAATACTCACAGCGAGTTTTAGGTGCTTACTTAAAGTATCGTCAACTCTTTCAAAGCAGCCTGCAATGAGTCATTGAATACATCCACTGCCTGATCAGCCTGTTCAACAGTAATAGTAAGGGGCGGTTTGATTTTCACAACGTTCCGTTGGAACGTCATGTGTCGCATAAAAGGCATACTTAGGTCGAAGATGACGCCGCGTTTTAATCCCTCACGAACAATAGCATCAGCAAGGGAATTAGCGGGTGCCTTCCCATCACGGTCTTTAACGATTTCAACTCCAATGAAAAGTCCAGGTCCACGAACATCGCCTATATGCTCATTTGATTCTTGAATTTCACGGAGCCGTTTGGTGATATGATTTCCGAGGTATTCTGCTCGCCCAGGTAGATCCAATCGCTGGATAATTTCGATATTAATTAGAGCAGCCGCCATAAGTAATGGGCTACTGCCAAAAGTGCTATGTTCTTCCGCTGGTGTAAATCCCCCATATTTTTCATCAGCAAGTGTGGCTCCGAGAGGTAAACCGCCTCCAAGTGCTTTGGTAAGTGCCATCATATCAGGATTGATTTTGTAAATTTCTGTGGCGAACATCTTACCCACACGACCAAACGCCGTTTGGGATTCATCAAAAATTAAAGTGACATTCATTTCGGTACAAAGCTTCCGAATGCCTTCGATGTACCGTTGAGGGGCAGGGACCTGTCCCCCTGGCCCCTGCATTGGTTCAATTATGATTCCAGCGACTGGGGTGTTGGTGCCGTACATGATTAGGTTTCGCAGATAGTCTAGACATTCGAGGTCACAATCTTTGGGATCTTGTTGCCCACGACAGCGATAACAATAGGGGTAAGGAGCCTTGATGAAATGCTGCAGTCCAAAGCTGGGAAACCGAATTAGGGGATTGGGCATCCAATTACTTGCGGTGACTGTGGCTAAGGTGGCTCCATGATAAGCTAACCAATGAGTAATGAAGAGTGAGGCGCCTGGTTTGTGTATCATCGCAAGTTTCATGGCTGCTTCAATAGCAGTTGATCCGCCTTGATTTTGAATTGAGACCTTCTTGAGAGATCCCGGAGCAATTTGACTAAGTTTGTTTACCAATTTGATTCGTGGAACAGTCGGATATCCGTAGCGAACATGTGTGAGTCGCTCAGCTTGAAATTGAGTGGCGTAAATTACATCAGGGTTAATATACCCAACATTTAGTGTCCATGCTTGGCTGGTACAGTCGAGATACTCATTTCCCTGGATATCCATTACTATACCTCCACCAGGAGTCCCTTTGGCTAGTATCATTTCCTTAAGAGGAGTAAGGATATGGGATTTGCATTCCTCGATTTCTTCTTCGGTGACCTCAGTGAGCATTTCGGCGATTTCATTTTCAGTCAAAACCTTTGGTTTCATCGCACCTCACCAGAACTCCTTATGTGAGATTCTGGTTCAAAAGACTGTGGATTGTTGAAAAACGATAAAAGAATTATTATTGAAAGATTTGTTGAAGAATCGCTGAAAAGGCCTCGGGTACATTATACCCCTCTGTGGCGATGGTTGGAAAAACGTGGATGCCATTGTTGAGTTTAAGGGCGTCAGTGATACGTTGCCGGCTCAACGCGTTAGGAAGATCCCATTTATTGAGGCTCACGACAATTGGTAAGGTTTGATAAAGTTTCTCGCCAAAGAACTTCTGTAATTCGTCCCAAGATCGAATATTATCTTGCAGTAGGGTAGGTTGGACATCTGCGACGAATACAATTCCATCGGTTCCGGCTAGGACCGTTGAGCGAGTTTCGGCATAATAATCTTGACCTGTTGCAGACCATATGTAGATGCGAAGCGTCCAGTCATTACGAGTTATATCAAGAGAGCCGAAATCGAAGAATAAGGTTCTTCCTGTAGTAGTCTCAATTGACTCGATTTTCTCGGATTGACCTAATTTTGTGAATAAGGTTCGGATACTTGTAGTTTTACCGCTCATAGCGGGACCATAATAGACGATTTTTGATTGGATTATTTTACTACTCCAGTCAATGAGCATAGGTCCTCACCCGGACAAGGTTTGTGTTTGGAAGGACGAGACGAAACCGTTTAAGAATCGATTCATCGGTTGCTGGATTTTCGGTTTCTCAATGGATTGTGTGGCTTGTTGAAGAGTTTCTTCGATACGTGTTGTGAAGGTGGGGATAAGTAATCGGAGATAGCCCAAACGGTAATTTCCTTTCTGGAGCGTGGTGCTAAAGATTCCTGTGCCAGTATTATAGATGAAATGGTGCTGGGAAGTGAGGGCAATTGTCACGTGGTTGATTGTTGTTCGTTTTGTAATCCAGGCGACTTTCCGACAAGTATCATACAAGGCGAAAGTAAACACGCTCAATCCACTAGTTAATGGATCCAACTGCTTGTCTGGAACGATGGGATATCCCCCATTGAGAGAAATGAAAGTAGGGTGGGCGCCATCCAAGAGATTGGTGAAATCCTCCAATAAGGCTCGAAGCTTCACAACTATCGATTCGGTGAGTACAAGGGAGAGGGACCGGATTGAAGGACTTGGTGAATGCATTGGCTTATCTTGCGCTCGGAATCGATCCATAATGGAGGTTTCTTGTCTGTTGGAATAGCTTCGTAAAGGAGGAAGCGAGCCTGCTCTTTGAAGGTGAGGATGGATTTTTTGTGTGCAGTTGTGCAGGGATTGGAGGATGACGCCCAAGTTCGCCTGAGTCCGGGTGGTAAGCGATAAGAAGTAATCATCGTTTTCTGGGAAGGCGACAACAATGAATTTTGCCTGTTCTCCTTCGACTAAGACATAGTTGAGTGTGCTGTGAAGGCGACGGGCAACCGCATAGATCGCAGATGCAGCAGCCGAGATACCAAAGATTTCGTCAGGTGAAAGCCATAACCCAGCGCTAGTAATTGGATAACCATCTCGTTGAGCTAAAAAGCTGTTATCAACACCTTTGATGCTGCGAAGATGCTCTAATTCTAGTTGGATTTCGCCTTCAGCATTCATCATAATGTACTCCAAGGGATAACCACTATGGAGCGACTCAGACTAACCTACTTAAAGCACTCAGGGAGAGCTGAAGAAATGTACCTCGCGGAGAGGTTGTAAGGGAATTCTTTGCACTAGTTTATCATTGCAAAGGGAGGAATCCTGAAATATTCTCGAATAACAAAGGAGGGCTTGAGTGTGAATTGATTGAAGGTTGCAGCAGTACAAATGCATCCACGTTTTGCTGATCCCGAAAGAAACAGAAGCATGATTCGTCGGTATTGTAAGAAGGCAGGCAGCCGAGAGATAGATTTGATTGTGTTTCCTGAACTCTGTGCTAGTGGGTATAATTTCTCATCGATAGCACAGGTTCAATCCCTTGCTGAAGTGATTCCAGATGGACCTACAACTCAGTTATTAATCCAGTTAGCAAAACAATATTCCTTAACGATTGTTGCAGGAATTGCAGAACAGGGCCTTGATAACAGATTCTATAATTCTGCCGTCGTGATCGGTCCTCAAGGATTCTTGGGGCGGTATCGAAAGATGCACCTTTTTGCTCGAGAAAAAGAGTGGTTTTATCCTGGGAATGCACCACCACAAGTCTGGTCGACTTCAAAGGCAATAATTGGAGCTCTAGTGTGTTTTGATTGGGCATTTCCTGAAGCTGCACGGATCCTAATGTTGGAAGGGTGTGAGATTCTATGTCTTCCGGCAAATCTTGTATTGCCCTATGCTCAACAAGCGATGATTACACGGAGTATTGAGAATCGAATCTTTACTATTGTCGCTAACCGTATTGGAACAGAGCGAAAACTGACATTTACTGGACGAAGCCAAATCACGAGCCCCACCGGAACTATTCTTGCAAGGGGGAGAACTCAACGGACAGGTTTATTTTTAGCGAAAATCGAGCCTCAAAAAGCAAAGGATAAATTCCTTACGAAAACAAATCATATTATTAAAGATCGGCGCATTGAGTTATATGAGCGGCTTTTATATCGGTAAACATTCCAATCGGTTCTTAGACTAACGTAAATGAGTGCCCGGCTGTTATAGAAATAGGAAGGATCTCAGTCGTCTTTGTCTTCAGCTGCTGCAAAAAAAGCGTCGTCTCTGCGTGAGACCCGCTCACTGGTAATACATAGCGAGGTTGAATAGCTAGAGTGGCGTCAATCGCAGCTTCGGGAGAGAAGGTGCCACCCTTCTTTCCTGCGATTGCAATGCAAAGGAGGTCTGGCATTGTCTCTTGAAGGACCCCAATTTCTTTTGCATGCCCAAGATGAAGGACAGTTCCTTGTTCACTTTCTATGAGGAAAGCACTATTCTTGGGGGCTAAGAAGCCACCACGCGATAATGAGTATGCAGTGATGAGAATATTAGCCCCAATATCGAGCGGTTGTTGTGGTTTGATTTCAACGAGGGCATAACTGTAAATTCCTTCTTTTCGTGCTTGCGTGGCTACAGCATCGTTTCCAACCAGAACACTCCCTTTGAAATTTGCTATACTGACTGCGTTACCGAAGTGCTCAACAGAGGTATGTGTTACCAACACATAAGCGGCTTTGACTTCATCAATATCGATGAGAGGAGTCTGGTCAATTATTCCAGGATCAATAAGGATGTGTTTTTCGAAATTCACTAATACAGCAGCATGACCAAAATAGGTGAACGAAAACAGCGTAGATGCACCTCTTCAACTGACTCTGGGGAGAGTAGAGAGTTTAACCCTTTTCCTCAGGTGCTTGTTGAGAGGAAAGCGTATGCCGAAGCCGGGTAGCCGGAACAGCTTTGCCTGAAATGATTCGTCTGAGAGTTCCGGGTTTACGGATATCAGTAATGATGACTTCACAATCCTTAGGAAGTCCTTTGAAGATTTCTGTGAGTTTGCCACGCATCCCTTCGGTTACATCGGCCGCATCTGTGGCAGTTCCGACGGCAATTTCGTCAAAAATCTGTTCCATGGTTTCTGGCGTAATGAGCTCGATGCGTCGAGCGTTGCGATTTTCTTTTGGATCTGCAGTAAAAAGACCTTCAACATCTGTGGCAAAAATAACCGTTTGAGAACCAAGTAGACGAGCGAGATACATTGAGATTTGATCTCCACTCACTATTGTAAAACCCGTTACAGTATCAGCAGCGACGTCGCCTGAGAGAATGGGAATGAAGCCTTGTCGAAGGAATTCCCGTAAAGCCTGCAAGTCCATATGAGAGATGCGACCATCCAGGGTGACAATGATAGATGAAGAGCGAATCGGAATAGCAGGTTGTTGAACCTCGAGGAAAGCCGAATGAATGAGTTGACCGAGATTTGTCATTTCTAAAGCCGTCTCGGTAACACCAACTTTCTTTTTCTTGCTCCGACCTCCACGATGGATCTGGTATTCGCGGGCAGGAAAATGGCCGAAGGATCCCCCTCCATGGACTACAATTACTGGATGCGATTTTATCGTTAAGATCTCGCCCACTAATTGTTTAATTGTGGATATCCGAGCTTTGGACCGCTTACTCTTATCCGAAATAACACTTCCACCTAGTTTCACAATAATAGGTGATGCGAGGACCTTTTGTTCTTCATGACGCCACCGAGGTCGCCAGTTTCGGAGTTTCTTAGGCCAATTTTTCCACCCTGTTTTTGCAAATTGCTCACGATGCTTAAGATCCTCTTGAATCCATTCGAGTTGCCGAAAGAAGCGTTCTTTTCCACTGACACGGGGGATACCCTGAATACCAATTCGTTCCAACGAAGTCACAAAGTTAGCTTCAACAAGCTCCTGGAGTTGACCTTCGATTTTTGTTGGAATTACTTCAAATCCTTTATCTTTAAGCCCATCCCGGACCCCGTCTAATACCGCGCCTCGACATACCTGAATTGGCTCATTTTTAGAAACCTTCAAACAGCTAAGACCCTCTAGCACCAATTCAAGACCGCGACCGAGGAATGTTTTACCAGCAAAATTGGGATCTTGGAAATGTGTCACTTCAATCTCTTTCACAACATACTCCCGGGTTTCTATTCGGAAAAGGCCAATGAGTACACCACCAACGGGGTCACCCCAGCCGGCATCATCGATTTGAATGGTCACAATTGAAACTCCTGCAAGGCACTACGACCTTTTCAGCTTAAATATATCGCAACCATAAATCAGACTATCCCCATTGTAATTGCGCGATTAACTTGGCTCCGGTTTTTCTGAATAGGGATTTTTTTGATTGAGAAAGGCATTAGATGGCGATATAAAGCGAGGAAAAGTCATTTAGGGAACTTTGCGCGTTGAGTAGCTCAGTATTAACATAATTTAAATTTCCTCTCCAAACGACTAGAAAAAAGAATGCTAGAAAGGCGAGCAACCCCCCATGTCACTAAATGAGCATACTTTCAAACTAGTAATCATTGGGGACCCGATGGTCGGAAAAACCAGCGTCATTAATCGATTCATTTTGAAAACCTTTGAGCATTCCTATCACCAGACCTTGGGCACCCAACTCAATTGCTCAGAAATTGTAGTTGGAGACGTGCTTATTCGGTTAATCATCTGGGATCTCGCGGGTCAGCCTCGATTTGAAAGTGTGCGAAAACTCTTTCTTTTAGGTAGCGATGCTGTGATTGTCTCCTTTGATTTGACGCGGGCTGAAACCTTTGAAAATGTTGAAGGCTGGTTGCAAGCATTTCGCCAGGCAGTGCCTGATGATGCACCTAGCGTCTTAGTCGGAAATAAGGTGGATTTAGCCTCAAAACGAGTTATTTCGATGGCTGAGGCCTATCAACGCCATATCAACCTAGAATTTGACAATTACTTCGAGACCTCCGCCCGATCGGGCGAAAACGTAGGCGAACTATTTGACCAAGTGACTCGATTGTTGATTTATAATCGGTTAGCGGAATTAAGGGAGAAACTACATCCCTTCATATATTCCTCCTTTGCCTCTTAACGCGAATGGATAGCAATTTCGTACGTGTCCAATACCTTGGATGAGTTCTTATCATAATCAACTAGGAGCATATCGGTTTCAGGGAACTGCTGGCAGCAGTCAAGACCGTTGAGTTTGAAGGCTTTGTCGGTATGAAGACGTTTGAAATCGAAGCCCATGAGGATTTTCGCCTGGGTATTGGTGAATGGGACATCCCACAGCTCAACAGTACTATCATGGAAAATCGCTTCAGTCAATGTAATTTTTTGTAATGCTGTAGTAAAAAAGCCATCATCTGTTGAAACCGGAATCGGTCGTCCCCATTCTTGTAATTCATCACAGACAGCAAGTAGAAACAGGAGGGGATACTCCTCAAATGGCAATGGGTTTAGTTTCTCAATGACATCATGTAACGCAATAGCTCGAGCAGCCTCGATGAGTGGTCGATCCTGAGGATTTTCCCGTTTAACATAATCTGGTGGACCAAGTGTTCGTAGAAGAGTGACTGCAGTTACTACGCCATGATCAATCTTCAGCGAGGGGGGTTTGTATTCCCCGTTGTGTTTATCCTGAGCAAGATAACGAAATGCGGTTGGAACACCTTCTATCGTTCCAAGGCCGTTCATTATGAAAGGGTGCCATTTCTTTGGATATCCTTCAGTAAGTATTTTCAAGTACTCGGCATTCCCTAAGTCGGGATTATTTAGACCGATTTGGAGGGGCGAGAATTCTATTCCTAGGGGTGAATAGCAACGAGTCATTTCATTGATTAGAGACCAGTTGAGAGAAGTGGCTAACTTTGCAAGTGGTGTTCCTACATCATGAAGTAACCCTGTGAACCACCAAGTGGTCCGGACTTCCTCCTTCGAGAGATTCATCTTTTCTGTCAGAAGACCCTCCAATTCGCCTGCATTACCTTTCTTTTCGAGGAAGAAATCTCCTAAGGTTGCCACTCGGAGTGAATGAGCAGTATGGTCTCTGTAGAATTTTCGGACATTCATGATATACATGAGGGCCTCAAATTCAGGAAGTGCTTTTATGATTCGAAGAATTTCTTCATTGGTGATACCTCGTTCCTTTGCTACAGAATATAGGGCGTCTACAAGGGAGTCGATCTTGGTGCTAAACAGCTGATATGCGACCTGTTGACCTACGGTTCCCTGTAATTTCTCTTGAGCCACCTCAAGTTTTGCGAGGCGACGATTAAGTTCAGCTTCATAGTCCTTTTCTGCCACACCAACTTCGATTTTTTTCTCATATTGGTCTTCATCAACTTTTAATTGAGCATCAAGTTTTTCTTCGTATTGCACTTCTGCCTTAGCTAGCTTCGCCTGACTTTGCATTTGAGCATTGTCTAATTTCCTTTGAATCTTCGCTCTAATAGCCGGAGGCAAATCCACACCGATTTTGCCGATAATAGATTCAATTAGGGGCTGAACGAATCCGGACCCTCCCAAATCAGTCACTGTGCGAACAGTATCAAGGCTCGATTTTATGATATCAGAAAGATTCGCACCACCAGTCATTCCTCTGAGAAACCCAGAAAAACTTGCACTGAATGAACCATTTCGTTGTAGAACCCAAGAGTCATTAATTATTAATTTTGGCGACATCTTTCACACGTAGCCTTGTTTGAATGAATCGAATTCAAGCCAGTACTAGGTAAAGTTAGAGATAACTAATATACCTTCTTTTATTTCTAAACGCAGCAAATCAAGCGATTAAACCATCAAGCTTAAGATGCTTTAGTCCACAGATACAGACTAGCTCAACCCACAGGGTGTAAATATGTCAGAACCCAATCTGTCCCCACGCCCCAGCAAAGATAACACTACTAGCTTCAAGTCAACTTATTCAGGTGCCGATTGGCTAGCAAGCACCACGTTTGGTGGTGCATTCCAGCAAAGCATCTATCTGCTTCAACATGAATTTCGTTGGTTGGTACTTCTCTTTTTCATCGGCGGAGTGGTCATGTCGATAATCCTCATTCCCGTAAATTCGGCTATCGGAACAATTGAACTGTTGATCATGGATGAACTTTTTTCACCGGTTCCTGATTTTTTCCTTCTCTACTACCTCCTCATAGCTAGTTTAATGTGGGAATTACTACACAGGTTCGCTGTCTTTTTTGGAACCTTTATTCTGGAAACCGTAGCAATTTATCATGTCGTGAAGGCTGTGCCTTCCCTACAAGTGCTAGTGTCTGATGAGGAGCTGGCTGGATTTCCGGTTGGGTCTACCCTTGCAGCCGCCATTATTACAGCAATTCTGCTTAGTATGGCAAGTGTGTTTCTTATAGCGGTGCCTTTGCTTCAAGTCTTATTCTTCTTTTTACCAATATTGTTAGTCCTTGGACATTTCTCCCTGAGCCAGTCCTTTAGTCTCAGTATTCGGTTCAGAGTGCGCCATTGGGTACGAATTCTAAGCACCCTTCTTCTAGGATATTTTCTGATCATATCTGCAGGATTATTGGGTCAGACATTGTATTGGAATATCGAAACTCTTCTCGGGCTTTACGGACTATCACTTGGGTTATTCAGCCCTATTCTTCTTAGTCTTCTCAATCAATTGCCCATAGCGATGGTAGCACCCTTAGTGCCCCTTTTTTCCATTGCCTTCTTTTCGGGGGCTCGCGGAGCGTATAGGGAAAAACAACATCAACGATACCTGCAAGCACAAAGTTCCCTCCAGCCTGTTTCGTCCCGATATATTCCTTTTGAGGACTCCGCCCCGGAAGAAACCATTCGTTGTTGGAATTGTAGCACACTTTTGAAAAAGGGATTAGCATTTTGCACACAGTGTGGTCAACCAATTAAAACGCAAGAAGAGCCAGTTTAACTGTGGGAAAGAAGAATTTGGCGAGGAAGAAACTGCAGAATGAGATTTGACTGAGCGGCTAATTGAGCGGGGATCATGGATTCAATTCGATGGAACTGTCGACCACCATAATCTGACACTAGTACTGCATACCCTTTCTGAGCAAAGGTTACTGCCGCCTCATATTGAAATTGTAACCCCTCAGCGGATTGCTTTACTCCTCCTCGAAGCCGTCCAAACAGCCCTGAAGGATCAATTAGGAAGAACCCTGGTGGTTTTCGTTTAGAGGGGGTTAGTTGCTGTAACCGTAATATTTCATTGAGAGCATGGTTTTCATCCAGAATGATGCGGATGACGAGGTTAGGCCAGACGTTCGATATATTAGCGTCTCGCTGTGTGAGGACTTGTTGTAGGTAGACTGTTTTAATACGGCGTTGATAATCAAATACAAACACACGGCGTTTTCTAAGTAAGAGTTCACTTATCAAAAGATGTAATAAGCGAATATAGCTGCTGTTTCCAGCATGGATAATTGTAATGAAATCACCTGAACCCATTTGAGCGCTAATGTGCGTTGCTAGACACACTAAGTCCTTTTGACTAGTTTCCTTCTGCGCAGCAATCCCGGAGTGATGAGGCATAAAATCCAGCTTCCTTTAGCCATTTAATCCCTGATTCTTTGAAAATCTTCCTTTACCTCTTAAAAAAAAGACAAGCGCTTTTATACAAGTACAACTTTCTGGGCAAACGGTGACTAATTCCCTTGCCAGCTAATGCGGGAACTAACAAAGATGGAACAATTTTTCGGGCCATGCAGCTGATTACAAACAATATCCAGACCAACATTGATTTCCTTCGAAAAAATCAGAAAATGGTTGCAGGTTTTGTAGATGCTATTGAAAAGACGGCTAGAAAAGGTGGATGTGTTTTCGTCGTTGGTAGTGGTCGATCTGCCATGGTTGGTCAAATGTTTCAAACGCGATTAGAGCATTTGAATGTCCCAGTTTACTTCATTACCAACAGTCGGTCTGTACCTCATCTTGAGAAGGGAGATCTTTTACTGGTAATTTCGGGGAGTGGTCGGACTGCAATTGTCAAAGCAATTATTGAAAGCTATCTTGATCAAAACCCCCGTATCATATCCATTACAAGTTATCCGGAAAGCTGGATTGGCAGGATGAGTGATTTAGTCGTCAAGCTTCAAGGTCGAACGAAAATCGATTTAGTCCGTAAAGAGAAGGGAGAGGATGCCAGCCTTACTCCAGAGGGTACCCAGTTTGAAATCGCTTCCGCTGTGTTTCTTGATGGGGTCATTGCCGAGCTTGCTAGGCGATTTAACAAAAGTCACGATGATTTAATCGCAGCTCACTCCCAAAGCACCTAATGCCCTGATATCGCCACTAGATTCGGTGAGCCTGCGATTTCGAAAACTATTTGAGCAATTGCTGAAGCAACATCAATTCGAGGCGAGTACAAATGGCAGAAAATTATCAATGTCCCCTCTTTGTTTGGAAGACCGGAAAATTACTAGCCCACGTTCACCAAGCTCTCACCGACAAGTGGGAAGTTGTCATGCACCCCATCGGTGAAATGGTCGAAATGCGTATCAGCGCAGGAAAAAACATTGAGCCCCTCACACTGAATCTATACGCGTTATCTGGGAAAGCCCTCTGGGGATATATTGATCTACCAGTAATCTCCTCTCAAATTGACTTACTCAAAGGTGTGACTGACCAACTTAAAGCAAAGACGGGCGCATCCTTGGGGCCTGCGAAACGCCGAGTTAAGTTCAAGTATGAAGGCGAAACCATCGAAACCGAAACCACGACCGCAGATGTCTACAGTTGGTCGATGAATTACGGTCTTCTCTACTCACTCCCGTCCGTTACACGCTTCTTAACTGCTCTTGATGCAGCTATTAGAGAGCATAATGGACGCGGTTTAGAGGGAAACGAGTTTTTTGTAACCTACCGGGATGGAAGCCTCCACTTACAAGAACCATCGCTTAGTTTTGTGCTTGTTTCAGCCTGGGGTTATTATAGTGCCTTCCTATATCTAGGCGATGACAGTCTAGAAATTCAAATTTGTGACGAGGAAAAAGAAGTATTCCCAGCTGATGAATTTGACAAAGTAATTGCCACAGCAAAGGAGCTCTTCGAATCTGAAAATGAGATTGCTCTGAAAGAAACATGAATCAATTGTTCGGAGAGAGGACATTGCCTTCTCAAAACCTGATGCTCCAACCCTCTTCTCAGGGATCCCTACCACTCTCTATTTGGATCGCCCTTTTAGCTATATTTGCTGCATCCGGTATTATTCTTCGCCAAGTAGCAATTCCCATTTTCCCGCCCTATGTCACACTCACACCTGGTTTTGTCATTCCGTTACTTACAGGAATCGTATTAGGCCCCTTAGGAGGAATCCTATGCGGCATGTTTGTGGGAGTAAGTGGGGCTTTCTGGGAACCGGTCTTGATTCCCCTAGTTGGTAATATCGCCCTTGGTTTAAGCACTGGATTGCCCACTTATTTCCGTCACAGAATTCACAATATTTCATGGATGCTAACCTGTGTTATCTCTGCTATCTTGATTGGAGGATTTCTCCCAACTTTTTCTATAGAGAGCCTCGTGTTTGGAGTGCCCTCCTTTGTGGCGGCGTTAACGGCCAGTGTTGATGCACTGCAAGCTGGAATTTGGGTAATAATAGCCCTTATCTTAGCACAAACCATTGTTGACCCCCTCGTAATTAGGCATAAGAGAAAGGAGTCTAGCGTGGAGTAAAGATTAAGTAGGTTCTAGAGGATTAGCGCTTAGAAACACCTACCATGCACTGACCAATTTTGGTGAGATTTACCATGTCAGATGAAACTTGGGAAAGTGACGAAACAGCAACTGTCGCACCTGAAGAAACCTTAGAAAAGCCGTCGACGGAGATTCAAGAAGTTACAGTTCGCGAATACCCCAAAACCGTCCTATTCTATCCCATGCTAATCTTTTCACTCATCCTTGGAATAATAAACTACCTTATACCTTTCTTCGTAATCGATCCGACGTTACGTGATAGTTGGCTCTATACAATTGCGTTCGTATGGTTTATCCTCTTTTTCTTCAACTTACTCATTGTCACCTTTGAATTCGGAAAATCCATCGTCGTCGCACTAACCCTAACCCTTGTAATCATAGTGTTAGTAGTAGTTCTCGTCTTCAACCTATACGGATATCTCTTTGTGATTAACCCCTCAACCCTTCGATTATTCATAAGTACGGAGGCGTTTTTCGCCTTCTTCATCGTCTTCCTCTTTGTTATCTTCCTCTCTTGGATTAAAACCCGAATGTTCTACTTCAAAATTACTCCAAACGAAATCATCTACAAGAAAGGAATCATGGGAGATGTGGAACGGTATGGCACAACTAATGTTATGGTTCATAAAGAAATTCCAGATCTCTTTGAATTTCTCCTTCTGCGTTCGGGTCGACTGACCATTTCTGTTCCGGGACGAAAAACAGCAATTATGCTGGATAACGTGCCTAACATTAATTCTGTAGAAATCAAAATTCTCAACCTCCTTCGTAGAATTGAAGTAGATATCGACTAACCATTCAAATCTTCTGGGCGACCAGCCTTCCGTAAGTACTAACTGGGAAGCGCTTCGCCCCACCCCCTTCCTTTTTACCCAGTGTGATGCCATGATAAGACATTAAGTGGGCTCTCAATGACTTCAGAGACAATACTTCGGTCATGGTTTAAGCAATCCATTCAACCGAGCCAAACAATGTTATGGGTCTCTGCAGTGGCACCTGATACTTTCCAAGGAGATCCACACATTTTAGAGAAGCTCCTTAAGCGTCCTCTGGAAATTCCGGACGCCATGGGACAACAACGCGCTTGCGCACGTTACATCGCTTGTCTATTCGCCCAAGCAATCACGGCATTGAATCCTTCGCCCATGCAGCTAGCGGCTTTGCTCCATGAATTTCATTACTTTCAAAATCCTGACACACTTATTCATAAACCACTTCCCAATAAACTTCTTACAAATATCAAGAACCTGATTCGTGAGGAATTTGATCCTACCGCTTTTTGGCAATATGAGCTTCGGACACTTACCCAGCACTTTCAAGAGGGGTTGCATGTTCTGCGAACGCTCTTTAAAACCCGGTTAAGTAAAAAGGAAACTCCCAAACTGAATTCCTTCTTTGTAAACAAACAGGAATGGTGGGGGACAAATTATTACAGGAAAGCCAATCTCGTCAATATTTATCCCCCCCTCCTTTTTCTACCCGCAGTCAGTAAGAATCTTGTACTCCGAGATGCTGTTCGTGTATTTCTTCCTGGAAGTTTCCGAAACGCGATTGATGTTCAAGAGTTTTCGAACATAATGGTTTCCGAACTCCTGAACCCCACTGATCGGCAACTTTGGTCGACGATTAAATGGAATGGGAATCAGCCTACACCTGAATATCAAGAATGGATTTCCACTATAGCCAGTTTGACTCCAAAACTCATAGAGAAAAACCAGTTTACCTCTTTGTATAAACGACTTTCAAAGATTGACTCTCGTGTGACACAGGTTCCCACAGGATCTTTCACTATCATTGCTCAACTCGAACTCTCTGAGAAACCACTAATCCCTCACCTCACAGATGTTCAGCAAACCATATTACTTCATCTTGCCAGGAATCCCTTAGCCAGTGAACGACAGCTCGCAAAAACCACTCAACTCGCCCGAGGAACAATCAACAGAAATCTCCTTGTATTTCAGCAGCAATTAGGTATTCGTGTTCCTGGGGAAATCAACTACCATAAAATCGGACTCACTCCGCTACTATTGAGAGTTCATTCCCTTCTTAGTACGAAAAAAGTACTTGCCAGATTATTTGAGCTACGTCAAGAACTAGAAGCGTTTCCGTATTGTTTCCGCTTACATGGCCCAACCTATCCCAGCCAGACTATTATCCATGCACTTCTTGCCCTACCTGAATATGCACTCACGGACTTTTGCCAGGAAATGAATCTCTGGAAGCAAAAGACCCAAGTCGCGAGTGAGTTGTACAGAATTAATCGATTTGAATGGGGAATTGAGTTCGACTATTGGAACTCATTTCTACCAATTGAATGGAAAATTATGGCAAGTAGCAATCTCCGGTCGGAGGAATCAGAGACTAGCGTACATACATTGTTGGATTATTCGGAACCAAAAATTAAGCTCACTCGAGAAGCTTTGCGAATTCTTTTGATTCTACAAAAGGATATGCGAATCAGCCAACGCCAATTAGCTACACATGCTGAGACCGCAGTAACCACTGCAGCAAATCAATACAATAGACTAATTCCCAAGGTTGTCACACCATTCGTTGAATTTGCACACCCACCTCTGCCAGAGGGATTAATCTCTTTAGTGCACTGTTCGTCACGTGAATCCTATGACCAATTCTTAGAGGGCATGCGTTTACTTCCGGCGTATCAAGCGTGGCATCTCTCTCCGCTTGATTCAAAAGAAGCATCCTCAATTCTTCTCAGTGCTAACCTCCCTCAGGGAAGTGTCATCCCCTTCCTAGCAGTTTTCCCTGAAGTAGCCAGTTTTTATGAATCAGTCTTTTCCCTCCCTGTTCTTACAGCTCGATCAATTCCCCAGATCCATGAACTACCTATCGCCCTTTTCAAAACTGTCGGACAAGAGTGGATGTGTCCTTCCACACTTCTTAGTTCCCTTTTCAACCCGCAAGCCTGAGAATCAGAAAAGGCTTCTTGTTATCCGATTAAGCCTCTTTAAATCCAGTCACCTGTTTCGAGTTTGGTTGGTAGATACGTATCGGCCAAGAATTCAAAGCCGTGACTACTGAGGGCCTGAATCTCTGCTTTTTCTTTGCGTTTGACCATTAAGCGAATATCGGCTACCCATTTTGGATTTTGTGCAACGAAAGGTTCTTCCATTACTGCTTTAGCTCGTTTGATATCTTCTGGTGTCATTCGGAGACGACATTCCCGGGGAATGTTATATTGGTCTAAGTCTCTACCAAGAACACCAAGCAATTTTAGGTTCGGAGTGGCTAAGAAGGGACTTTCATAGCTTAACCGTTTACTGCCCCGAAGATAGACGCTGTGAATATAATGTCCAAACGGATCTGCATCAACAAGAGTAAATGCAGGAAGTTTCAAGTCTTTTGCTAAACGTCGAGCAAAGATCCGACTTGCGATATCAGGGGAACCTTTTGCAGTTAGAAGTATACACGGATATTTATTCCACCATTTAACCTCACTTAACCGGAGCATAGCTGCATCCTTTTCGACTATAAGGAGGAATTCTGCATCCGATTCGATGATTTCTACTCGATCCAAGAATGGTGTAATTGACCAACCACCAGTGCCTAACTGCGTGCAATTTATTCGATCTCCACTATCCTCAAGCACTAATCGACCTAAAACCGTGCCTTTAGCGCTTGCAACGATGTGTGTTGATTCACGGTTTGTCCCAAGAAGAGGTCCAATATCATCGATGGTAGTGTCAGACTGTCGTTGATTCTCGAAGAGTTTAACATCGTTATAGAAGATTTCTCGCTTTGTCGCGTGAATATTCTTTTCCAAGAGTTCGTGGACGATTTCTAATACACGAATCAGGCGTGTTACATCCTTGGCGGTGCGAAGACTCCCTAAAGATCGGATTGTCGTTTTTTCGCCGAGTAACAAGAGATCGTTTTCTTCGTCCCAGATGATGTTTCCACTTCCACGTAATGGAAGTTCAAGTGATGGAGGGTTTCCTTTCCCGATTTCTTTGATGAGAATACGCATTAGTGTATGGATTTCTTCATGTAACATTTGAGTGTCTTTTTCAGTGACTAATTTTACACCACGAGGTAATTTTGCTCCAGTTTGTGTATCCTGGAGGCTAGCCCGGAGTTTTTGTACTGCAACAAACTTACCGTTTATAGAACTTTCAGAACTTTTCACGTGTTCTTCGAGAGTTGAGTTTTGAGCGGCTCGGCGTCGTCGGCTTCCACTACTCATTCTACAGCCACCTCTTCAGTCTCTTTTATTCGAATCTTGCCTGGGGACTCTATACCAGTAACTTTGGTGATAACTTCTTCCAATTGCTTTGGGAGCGCTTCTAATTGTTTTTTGGTCATTTTCGAATCGGTTTGTTGAATGTTCACTAGCGACTGACCCACAATGCGTGAATATCGAAGTAGCACATCTGCACGCCGTTCCTGTTCACGCCGTGTAATGACACGAACAATATGGCGTCGAAGTTTTCGACCTACTTCTTCAAAGGCGAGTTTCAACTCCCGAAGTAGGATATCATCTTCAGCCAGGGCTTGTTTGGATTGAGCTTTAAAGATCAGATGGACAAAGGGCCCGACCACATTAGCAAAGAGTCGGACGGACCCAGTTGGAAGGCCATTACTGGCAACATCCATTCGGTAGTTACGCCAGTTTACTGAAGCGGCGGCCTTCCAAATGGCACAATCTGAATTATCTCGTAGTTTTGGAGTTCGATTAACGAATCTGTATAGAACCCCTACACCCGACTGACTAGAAAGCGTAGGATCATATACAGCGGCAACTTCCACTGCAAATGCCAGGCCTTTACTGCTGGTAGGAGGTCGACTAACCGCCTCGACAAATTCCGCTTTGAATATCTCTTGTAAGGTCTGTCGAATTACTTCTTCGCCAACGGGAACAACGGTCTCAGTGGGGGGAGCATAATATTTCTCTGAAATGAAACTGGCATAAAGGGCCTTAATTTGAGCTTGTGTGAGTTGCTTAGGTGAATGTTGAGATGTGATAGGATCCGTTCGCATCCGCTTCGCAGCTTTTGATAAAATCTGCTGCGCTTTTCGCCGGCTCAATCGGCAATAACTTTTGGCAAGAAATTCAGTGAGCGTCTTATATGAAGTGTTCCGAATGAGATCCTGGAAATCGCCAATACTTGTCGAGGCTGGATGGGGCATAGCATAGCTAGGCTCTCGTACGAATTCACGAACCCGTCTTGGATAGATGTATACATCTCCATAGGGGTCAATGAAGATAATATTGATATGAGCATTCAGATACGAGGTTTGACGGACGTATTCATCTGCATACCCTCGTCGATAAGGAAGATTGAGAAAAGAGAGTTGGAGGTAGGTCCCATGATTGAAAGACATAGGAATTGCTGTTTCCTTTAGGAGGTAGTCTTTTTTGTTTTTACTTGTGGTGAAAAAGATCGATGCGTACCCTTGGCGTTCAGCCGGATGTCGGGTAGCTACAATGACCGGTCGACCAGTTGTATTTTGTGCATCACTGAAGGCACTTGAGGCACCAAAGCCTTGACTTCCTCGGGTCTGACAGAGTTTGAAGCTTTTACTACTGGCGAGATAGAGTCCATATTGTTGTTGGTCTCGCTTTGTCATCCCAATTCCAGTATCCAGCGATTCAAAACTGTACATAAGGAGATTTCTTCCTGCGACCTCTGAGGGTAGGATCTCAGGTTTCTCTAGCTCTTGAAGAACCATTAGCAAAACAGGTTCGTGATGTATGATTTCACGAATTGGAGTAGCTAAGAGCTTAATTCGATCAGAAATGGCGGTTGCTGAAGTGGGTCGACGAGTGGTCTTTAGTTGTTGAGGGACTTCCGAATAAACAACGGTTCCTGGTGGCTCATCAAGTATAATTGGTTTTGAAATACTCCCTTTCGATTTTGGAGCACGATTCCAATAATAGGTTTCGAGGGCATCCAGAGCATTATCACTAAATTCTGCACAGTATTGGGTGAACTTGTGCATTTCCATGGAGAACCCAACAAGTTGGGTACGTTTTCGGAAAAACTCCGCAACTTCTCCACGACGGATGACACTATTATTTTCGGAGTGGCTAGGTGTTTCTGGGTTAGCTTCTGGTGTGGTTTTTCCCATCTGAGATTACCCCGCTTGGAATTTTGCGCCGACTAAAACCGTTACTCATGTTGACAAGGGAGAAGACAACTTAAATCTTTATCTTTAGGTTAAAGGGCATCTCCAATGCCTTGAGGATATCTTGAACTACCCTCTTGCTACGGTTAGAGGAGGTGGCGCCACATGAATTAGGCGCGGATTAGCTATGTTAGGATATGTGAAGAATTTAGACGCCTTATAAGCCTAATGGGGGGTATTAGAGAGAATTGAACTTAGTTGCGGGACTCTTACCCAGAGCGATTAAGACGTCTCGTACGATTTTGATATCGTTGAGGTAGACGAATTCGTTATGGGTATGGTAATTGGTATCATGACGAATCGTCCCGAAACATACGACAGGTATTCCTGCTTGGGCAAGATGGGCTCCATCATTCCCACCCAAATCAGCCGCGATGGGAAGGGGTTCACCTACTACTTCCTTTGCTAGGGCTGAGAAATGACGAATGAAGGGATGTTTCACATCGGTGAAATACCCATCCACTTTGTTGAGAATCTTTATCTCATCGATAGTGGTTTTTTCTTTAGCCGCTAATTCAGAAACATACTTTCGTAAATCTGCTTCAGCCTGTTTTGGATCTTCTTCTGGAACCAACCGTCGATCGAAACGGATTTCACATTCTCCGGGGATGACATTTTCTTTTTCACCGGCATGCATCATTGTGACAGTAAACCGTCCATGAACTTTAGGATAAGGGGCTTCAGGGGGGGCCTGGATTTTACTACGGATTTTTGACACGGTGGAATGGTATCGTTTGAGTTTTTCAACAAAGGCTGTTGCTCGGTATATTGCATTATCTGCTTGTTCCGGATAGCCACTATGGCCTCCTTCTCCTTTGACAATAATTTGACCCCAGAGAGCACCGCTAGCCCCGATGCTGATATAATTAGGGGCGCTGTCAATAACGACGCCAGCATTACCTCGGATACCAAGATCATCTAAAAGGTATCCAATTCCGGCCCGACCTCCAATTTCTTCATCTACTGTAACAAGTAGTTTGATATTTACTTCGGGTTCACCTTTGGCTAATTCGCCCATGGCACTCATTGCTGCAACGATGTTGGATTTATCATCAGCAGCACCACGGCCAAAGGCCCGATCACTTGTCACTCGGAGACGGAAAGGTGGAGTGTTCCAGTTCGCTGCATCAGCTGGAACGACATCAAGGTGAGTGACGAAGAGTAAATCAACATCCGTGGTTCCGTCCAACGAAACAATAACGTTGGGTCGTGATTCTCCATCGATGGTAACACCGTGGCCATCTAAGACTTCTGTACCAAGACCTAGTTGTTGGGCAGTGAGTCGAATCATCTCTGAGCACTCGGCATACCCCATACGAGAATCGTTGGTTACGGTTGTATTGATTTCAACAAGTTTTCGTAATAGATTCAGTTCATAAGCAAGTTCTACTTCTGCCATGACCTGCCTTACCTCCAATCGTTATTGCTGGTGTGGAATCTGTAAAAGCCTACTGGTGCCTCAGTATTTTGCTAGGATAACCTTATTTTTGCTGAGTGATTACGCTGATATAGAATAATTAGAAAGGGAAGGTAATATGAGTCACGGGGACAAATCCAAGCGCCAGTTGTATGGTTTCATTCTCTACAATGTCATCGAAGAAGCCAGCATAGCCATAATTGCCTTCATTATTCTATTCACCTTTCTCCCTCAATTTCTCTTGCTTGGAATGGCCATTATAGCAATTGGGCTAGCGTGTTTCACTCTTGTGAAAATCTATTTGTATTGGTCAAGTTCATCAATTCCCGTATACGATCCATTAATTGGGCAGCAGGGAGTGGCACTTACCGACTTCTTCAAGACTGGGGACCTATGGAAAGGAAAAGTGGTTGTGCGGGGAGAAGAATGGAAAGCACAGGCAAAGGAGGCAATAACAAAAAATTGTCAGATATGGGTCCGTGGGCTCTCAGGTTTGACCCTTATTGTGAGTGCTGAACCCGAAAATTCAAAGAACTAGGTACCGTTGAGAAGGGGTCTGCTTCGATCCCGGATTTGAGAAAACGCTTGGTTTAGGGCATGATTGGTCAACATAAGAAAGGCATCGTGAACCCCTTTGGCAGTAGCAGCGGATGTTTCGATGTAAGGGATATTCCACCATTTTTGAAGCATTTCCGCAGCTTCAGTTGGGACCAGCCGTTTTTCTGTCAAATCTACCTTGTTGCCAATGAGCACCACAACTCCATGGGGGACAATTCGGCGAAAGTCATTATACCAATTTCGTAAGGTCATGAAGGAACTGGGTTCCGCTACATCAAAAACAAGCAAAGCGCCATGGGCCCCACTATAATAATGGCGACGAACTTGACGAAAGGATGGTTGCCCCGCGACATCCCAGATGACCAGCTTAACTTTGCGTTCCTGAACATCTAAATCTTTAACTGCAAAACTAGCCCCGAGGGACTGTTTGTATTCAGGTGAGAAGGTATTCTGGGTATATCGAAGAACCAGTGATGTTTTGCCCACTGCCCCATCACCCATCATGACTACTTTTAATCCGAAGTCAGTGGGTCTCTCTTTGAAACGTTCATGAACATCTGTGGGCGCTAATCGGTCTGTCAAATACACCCTTCCCAGGTGGAACTCTAGAGCAGACAACGAATGAACGGGCATAAAGGTTTCGTTCAGGGTCAGCAGTATCTGCTAATCTTACGGAAAAAAAAGAGTTCACAGATTAGAGAAAGACGCCACCAAATCCCAAGAAAATCAAGCCAAGACCAATTGAGATGGGAACGAGTGCACAGATGAGGGGGATTGGGAGCCCGGGAATGACTTGGTTGGGTCTCTTTACTACTATTTGCGTATTGATTAGACAGCCGATGAGAACAGCAAAAAGGGTCACGGCCGCAAAGGTCCAACCAATGTAGCGTAGAGCATAAGAAACCAAAGCAGCATAAACGATAAGGTCACCTACCCCGATGATAAGAGGGCCCACTACGAAGGTAAAGGCCGCGCGTGCATGCCGTTGAGGATCAGCTTCAACGATGGTTGGTCCAAGTCGGATGGCAAAGATTGTATCTTGAATAGCTAGGATAATGAGAAGCGCCATGGAGATAACCCAGGTGAAATTTGTCGCAATGAATACTCCGAGAATAATTCCATAAATTGTAAATAGGACGTTTCGTCCCATCATTCCGAGGGCATCTGTAAAAATGAAGACCATAGAAAAGGCGGAAAACATGATAGAACCAAGTGCTATTATCGAAAGATGCAGGTTTGTAAGCCCTTGAAAAAGTAATACTAGAAAGATGGCTTGCCCTATAAAGACTGTAAGAATGAAGAAGAGAGGCGATATAAAAGCAGCAATGATAATACGATGAAGGGTTTCGCTTCCCCGTTGAAAGACCTGAAAAGTCACAAAGGTTGCTACCCCACCTACAAGGGCAATAACAAGTAGGGCAATGATTGTCTCATAGAGATTAGTTAAGGGGGGGAAAATACCGATGTCGAGGAAAGGATTTGCGATAACGATGAGAAGGGTTACAAACAACGAAAAGACCATGGCGAGTATTGGAGCATACAAATAGGTTAATCGCATTCGCCAAGTAAGACTAGAGGGTGATTTTCCACTTTCTAGAACTCTGGAGGAAATAGAAGGGCGTTCGTTGTTATCCATAGGAGCATCATTTATAGATAATGTTATAATACTGCCGAAAGTGGCAAGAATTGGGGATTAACTGCTTTTCAGAAGACTCTTTCGCTCAATGACGCCGAGGAAAAGTGTCAAAAAAAAGAGAGGGGTAGGTGCCGAGATGGCACCTATTTGGTAGAGAAGTGTAGATCTGAACGATTACTTCTTGCGGAGATACCAGAAACTGCCGAGGAGTACCACGACAATTACTAGGACACCCACAGCGATGTAGATTGGCAGATAGCTGACTGGGGCTTGCGCACCAGCGGCGTGACCAGGCACACCGCGATGATAGCGGTCCCAGAATTCCATTTCAACGTATTCACCTTCAATGCGGCGATACCACTTGAATGGACCACTGCCAACGGGTTCGGGATTCGAGAAGGTTACGGGGCTGACAATACCAGACCAAATGTGCTCTGGAATCACAGTCCAGCCACGAAGCTGGTCAAAAGCCCAGTAGCTCTTACCATTGGTGATGATTCGTACATGGAAGTCGTCGATGGCTTCACAGGAATTGAGGTAGGGAATAGCGGTCACGTAAGTGGGGATGGAGTAGTTGAGGACGTAGTTGTAGCTGAAGGCTACATCATAGGCTGTTACACGACCATCGTAGGCACCGCCCATGTCATGCCAGTAAGCGGCGGGATGATCATCGTCTGCACCCCATAACGTGAAGTCGAATTGTAGTCCGTCAGTGAGTTCGGTGATCTCCCAATTATAGGCGAGACCGTTACTGTCCATTGAGGGTTCGTGGTTCGGGTCATTGAGTCCGGCAAGGCTGGAATAGACTTGTGAAAGCGGATAGTTGCCATAAACGCTGGTGGAGGTCAGAGGATTCTGAGAGTCCATGGCGGAGCCAATCAGAGTATTGAAGGTACCACCTGTGCCCGTGGTTGGATCACGTTCGGGTTGTCCTTCTCTGAGTTTGACCTTCTGTGGAACCCAGCGGTTCATACCAGCAATACCCCAACCAGGAATAACAGTGAAGTCCTCCCACTTGTCAGAGCGGTAGGCGTTGACTTCCCAGTTGCTGTACCAGACAAGCATGGGTACGTTCTCAATGAAGACTTGCTGAGCAGCCCAGGCAGCATCAACAACCTCATCAAAGTCAGAAGAGGTGAGCATGATGTCTACAAAGTTGTCGTAGGTGGCGTTAGCCCAGTTCAACATGTTTCCTTCAGGATCTGCGATGTACTTGGACATCCAGTTCTCAAGGATAAGTGGATTGGGGCTTAGGCCATAGGCAAAGTTTGCGCCATCGTAGTTTCGTGGAATCGTGTAAACGATGTCCAGGAGGGTGTTGAAGGCGATGGGCATTGGATCCACGGAGATGCCAGCTTGATCCCAGTAAACCTGCTGGGAGGTCATGGCAGCACCCCATTGGGGAGCTTCGATGGAGTACATCGGACGGAAGGTGAAAGGTTCACCGTTCGGATCATCGAAATATCCGTCACCGTTGGCATCATAGAATCCTTTTGCTATCAGTTCAGCTTGGGCTAGCGCAACGTTTGGTTCCTTGTAGCTGGGTGAGGTGGCGTTATTGTGCCAGACACCAGTTGATGCGGGAACCGGACTGTCAAGTGCGAAACCAAGACCGCCCCACATGATGGTGGCGACTTCGTGCTTGTCAGCAGCTAAGGCTAGCGCACGTCGAAATGCAGGAATTGAGTATGGATAGCGTGCACAGTTGATGGCCATAAAACCGAAACCGAGTCGTTCAGTTTGGGTTACTTCTATGTTCGGGTTAGCTTGCAATTCTTCAATATAGGCTGCTTCTACGTTGTCGGCAAGACAGTCAATGTCGCCTTGAATAAGAGCAGCTACTTGCACATCTTGCCCTGTAATAACATGGAAGATGAGCCTGTCAGCATAAGGACCGGTTGGATCCCAACCGCCATCCTGAGCTTCAACGACAGGAGGTCCACCGGTGTAAGCAAGGAACATACCAGTAAGACCCATGAAGAGGAGAACTGCAAGTAATTGGATTGTGCGTTTTCGCTCCAATTTAGTTTCAAACCTCTTGGCGTTTTTCCGAATCGTAGCTAGTGCTACGACACCGGTCAAAAAGGATGCTTATTCCTTAAATCACTTGTTATTGAGGAATTGGGGGGAAGGAAATCTGACCTCATTATCAAAGAATATAATCTCACGAGGATGGAATAATCTTCGAACAAAACCAAACGCTAGGTATTATGTCAACCAGAATATACCCAAAGAAAAGCAGAACTAATGTTGGATAAATTTCCTCAAATGCGAGGATGTTTAGCAGGGCTTGAGTGCCAAAAAGAGATACATTAAGGTTTTATTCTTCCTAAGGTTATGAAGCTTCTATTCGAGTGTGTTCGCGATGTATGGTTGGATGGGCAAACTCCTGCGAATTGATTTAACCACTCAGAAAATCCGTGAAGAATCGATTCCAGAAGAAGTGCTTCACCAATTCATTGGCGGAAAAGGATTAGGCACCTATTATCTTTACAAAGAAGTCCCAGCAAAAATTGAGCCGTTGGAGGAAGAAAACCGGTTCTACCTCGCGGTGGGCCCTACTCAGGGAACACGCATTCCAATCACAGGTCGGTGTTCTGCTGTCTCAAAAAGCCCCCTAACACGTCTATATATTGATAGTAACATGGGTGGATACCTTGGACCTGAATTGAAACGTGCGGGATTTGATCTGCTAGCAATTCAGGGGAAGGCAGAGGCGCCAGTGTGGATTCATATTAGCGAAAACGAGCTAGCTATAAAAGATGCGACGAAACTATGGGGGAAAACAACTCACGAAACAGAACTTACTTTGCGAAAAACCGATCCAAAAACCCAAGTGATTTCCACTGGTCCAGCCGGTGAACATTTGGTCCGTTTTGCTTGCCTAACCCACAACTATTTTCGAAATTTCGGGCGTGGTGGATTGGGAACGGTGTTTGGTTCCAAGAACTTGAAAGCAGTTGCCATTCGGGGTTCCAAAAGAAGGATTCGGACACCTGATGATGATCAAGAACGTAACCTTGTCCTTCAACTTGCCCAACGGACCAGAAAAGCCAAGGAACGAGGCCATTCTCTGCATTATCGTGGAACCCCATGGCTTGTTGATTATTCCAACAGCATTGGTATGTTTCCCGGCCAAAATTTCCAAACAACCCAATTCGATGGACATAATAAAATCGATGACGAAACAATTGAAGCTCAATATCGGAGCGCAAAACAACGGACCCCTTGTGAGGGGTGTTTGATTAGCTGTGCTTGGACCCTAAAGGAGCCAGATTATCCGTGGGCTCCAAAGGATAAAACTGGTGAGATAGCTATCCCCGAGTATGAAACACTGGGACTCATGGGTGGTGACCTTGGGGTCAATGATCTTAACGCCATCATTCAGATGAACCACTTATGCAACCTGTATGGGTTAGATACCATCAGTACCGGTAATGTCATCGGGTTCTTCATGGAACTCAAACAACGCAACATTCTCCCACAACAATTCCAGTCAGAATCACTAATCTTCGGTGAATCCAAAAAAGTAATTCAGTTGTTATCAAAAATAGCACATCGAGAGTCGGTGGGAGATCATCTTGCAAAAGGCGTCCGGGAATTTGCAGAGGTTGTGGGCAAGGGTGCTGAACAATGGGCACTTCATACCAAAGGCTTAGAATATCCTGCCTGGGATCCCCGAGGAAAATTAGGGTTAGGATTGAGTTATATGACAGCAGCAGCAGGAGCAAGCCATTTACAGGGATGGCCCTCAACTACAAAACCTCCCGAGTCCAGTGCCATACCGGTGTTAGATTCACTCATTGAACAACAGAACCTGAAAATCCTCAAAGATTCACTTGTAATCTGTCATTTCACCCACTCAATTTCACCTCGACTAAATATTCGAGACTGTACTGAAATTTTACAAGTGGCTACCGGTGTGAAGCACACAAAACGAGGCGTAAACATGATTGCAGACAGAGTATGGACCCTTGCCAGGATGTTTAACATCCGCGAATATGAAAACCAGCCCCGGTATTATGATGTTCTTCCCAAACGCTTCATGAAAGAGCCAGTCCCAGATGGACCCACGAAGGGATATACTGCCTTTGTAAGCCCCAAGGATTTTGAAGCTTCCCTTACCGAATTGTACAAACGCCGAGGATGCAATCCCGAGGGACACCCTACGAAAAAAACACTTCAAAATCTTGGACTCAATTATTAACGATTTAAAAAAAGAACGCCACTCAGTAATTATTATCACAGAAGGGCGTCTAAGGATTGTGAATTCCCTCAACCTGATGGTGGAGGTTTCCTGTGTCATTCCATCGACAAACACCGACTGATCCACAGGCTCTAGTCGCCATTCCAGCGATGTAGCCGGGATTAATGTGACCTTGGTTCTCGGCCAAGGATTCCAAGACCTCATAATTGAACTCTTAACAGATGATTTAAAGTCAACAACGCAACTTCCAATTGAGTGCAATTGCTCTAGCACAGCATCCCAACAGCTAATCATCACTTATCACGTGCTCTCCCCTAGTTTTAAATCAGCAAATCTCCCCCCAAAGAAAATGAACCGTAGGGTTGGGGTCTCGTTCGAAAACCGGTAAGCTATAATAGGGAACACCGCACAACACCTTTACGCGGGACCTCTCTTCGGCTACCTCCCCGAATACTTTCGGTGAAGTCTCCCCGCCCAACGTGTCCCTAAAGCACACACGCATGACCCTTCGGAAGGAAGAACCATGCCCTCAGAACTAGAAAAAATCGAGGGCGTCGGACCCACCGTCGCCCAAAAACTCGAAGAATGCGGCTTCCGTACCATCGAAGGAATCGCCGCCGCCTCCGTCAAAGAACTCACCAGCCTCGCCGGCATCGGTGCCAGCACCGCTCAGAAAATCATCGAATCCGCCCAACGCCTCGCGAGCATCGGACTTGAAACCGCCGACCAACTCTGGAAGAAACGCCAAACCGTCGAACGCATCACCACCAACAGCCGCGAACTCGACGCCCTACTCGGTGGCGGCCTTGAAACCGGCAGCATGACCGAATTCGCCGGAGCATTCCGATCCGGCAAAACCCAACTCTGCCATCAACTCGCCGTCAACGTCCAATTCCCCACCGACCAAGGCGGCTGTGACGCCAAAGCCGCATACATCGACACCGAAGGCACCTTCCGCCCCGAACGCATCATCAACATGGCCCAAGCCAAAAACATCCCCCCCAACCAAGCCCTCAAAAACATCATCGTCGGCCGCGCCTACAACAGCGACCACCAAATGCTCCTCGTCCAACAAATCCAAGACAACCCCCAATTCGACAAAGTCCGACTCCTCGTTGTTGACAGCCTCATCGGCCACTTCCGCGCCGAATACCTCGGCCGCGGCATGCTCGCCGAACGCCAACAAAAACTCAACAAACACCTCCACGACCTCCTCCGCGTCGCCGAAATCAGCAACATCGCCGTCGTCACCACCAACCAAGTACATGCACAGCCCGATGTCTTCTTTGGTGAGATTTCAATCAAGCGTTTGAATAATTAATCAGATAGTTGATTAAATCCCAGAACTCCCGACAGACCAACTGGCGGGCACATCGTGGCTCATGCGGCACAAACGCGGATCTACTTGCGGAAGAGCAAAGCAGAGCGTCGGATTGCGACCCTGATCGACTCGCCCTACCTGCCTGAAGGTGAGGCGTTGTTCACGATTACGGCGCAGGGCATTGCTGATGCGTAAAACTTGCGGTTTGAAGGCCGCCTTCTACATTGGATGCACCTTGGTGGTGCCCGCACCCAGTTAGTGGAACTAAGTCTGGGAAGTGTTTACTGATTCATCAAATCCAATGGCGTCACAGCACTTGGCGATTAAAACTGCCTTGCTTTGGTCAATATTCGTTGTTGTCTTAGTTTGGTTCTAAAATCAGATAAACCGGTTCTTTGTTAGACTCTAATCGTCATCCATCGAACCCGTTTTTCATGAACTAATTGGGCAATTCGTTTTTCGGTTGTGCTGAGGTGAGCGTTTCCGGTTTTGATGTCGATGAGTATAATTTCTGTTGGGTGATTATGGCTGTACCCATCAAACACGATGTAATCTATTGGAGAGCCAATGAAGCGGGCATCTGAGGGTTCGAAAGGGAACGCGTCGAGGAGTGGGGCCATTTGTTCACCGATTTTTCCTTTGAGCACTGCACGGCTGCGTGAGAGGGCGTCTTTGCGGATGCGGTCTTTTTCTTGTTGGACTTGTTCTTGGACGCGGATATTGATCATCCGTTTTTGGTAGATGTTGTAGAGGATAAGACCGAGGATAACGAGTAGGAGTATTCCAATGGTGAGTTCGAGGAGCATGATGTAACCTCTAGATGGGAGGGTATTCTCAAAGGGCTAGATATACTCCACGAAAAGGAATTCTACGAAGACCTCAAGGCTAGTCGAGGAGCCGTTTCTCGCCTTTTAGCGCGCGAATATCAGTTATATCTTGTGAGACTTCAAGACAGCCGATGTATTCCTTATTCTTGTGGACGGCAAAGTAACGGATGTAGATTAAGCGACCTTTCAAGGTAATCCAGAATTCAGCCGACTTTCGTTTCCCAGCTCGAAAATCGTCGAGTATTTGCTGGACCTTATGGAGGCTTTTCTGGGGGTGGCAAGCTTGGACAGTGCGTCCGATAACTGCTTTGGTACGGACAAAGATACGCCCACCAGACTCACTATAAAACTGAACTTTATCGTCTTTATCAACGAAGGTAATATCAATGGGTATGATGTTGAAAATTCCCTGGAGAGCCTCTTGTGTTAAGCTCCCCGTTTCAAAATTTACGATTCCGTTCATTATTGTTTGATCTTTAGGTGGTTGGGTTATTGGTGGTGTAGCTTCAAAATTGGTGGGAGTAAAGAACCTGTAACCAATCTCGTCAAATTCTTGACGAATCTGTGACCATTCATTTTCGGTTATTACTTTAAGGCCAGTTGGAAAGAGGATGTTATTTTCTTTTTGGAAGTGGCTGGCAAGTTTTTCAGCAATGACCAGAGCAAGATTCTCAAGTTGAGAAGTGAATTCGCTGAATTTAATTACTGTTTTTTCTTCCATTAGAGAATAGAGTTGTTTCTCAAATGCTCGAATTTCATCATGTTCAGCCCACATGATTTTAGGGGGTTGGGTAATGCCATGTTTTTCCAGGAAAGGAAACAGAACATTTTCCTCTCGAAGATAATGATTCTCTGAATCGTGGAATATGGAGACTTTGTCCTCCAGAGCGTCCCAATGTGGTATCGCTGCATGGAAATTATTCATTGCACTGATTTTTGTTACTTCTTCACGGAGTGCAATAGCGTTCTTTAGCAGTAAATTATGTTCTTCCATGAGAATCCAAATGGGATGGCTAGCGTCGAGGTCTAAGTGAGTTGATTCTAAGGCATCTTGGAATGCTGCTAAGTGGATGTCACAAAGGGCGCGAATTTCTTCAGCGGGCATACCTTGGTTGATAAGCTCTTCTTCGATCTGGGAAATTTCGAGAGGGCTGCAGCTTGCTAGCAATTCTCCGAATTCGGCTTTGACATCTTCGACGGGTGTTCCACTATGTAATTGCTTGATAATTTGTTTGAGGATTTCTTTACGTTCGTTATCCTTCATTTTCTCATCTTGCATAAAGAATCACAACCCCAGTTATGGTGAGGTTAGGGAGGGCTTAAAGATACGCCGCATTTATAACAATATACCGAAGTGGAATCAATGGCTTTGGCTCCACAATTCCAGCAGAAGCTAATCGTCGTTTTTCCACCGAGTGGAGCAGAGGGTTGGATAATTGCCGGTTTAGTTTCAGTCGGAGTTAGTAGCGGTGGAGTAGAACTTGTATTTTCGGCTTGCATAATCGTATCATGGATGATTGTGGAGATTTTTCGCTGTCCGGTTCCATGAGCTGGACAGCGAATAGTGAGTACTTTGAATTTATCTGAGGTTTTGGTGTTTTCTAGCCTGACAGGTTCGCCACATTTGAGACAGCGGAGAGTATGTTCTTTGATGACTGGGGCGTAGCTGGGTAAATTCTCGTAGAAGAAGGAGTATTCGCCAGCTCCGGAGTGGTCGGGGCAACGGAGTTCGAGTTTGACCAATCCTTCTTTCCGCATCTTGGCTTGGGCCTCAGCAAGTTGGAGATGAACCTCACGTTGGAATTCATCGGGGTCAGTCTTCGCTAGTTTACGATGTTCTTGTTCGATTTTTTCACTCATCGTACGTTCCATAAAGGGAAGCGTTTCGATTCGAATTACAGATTTGATAGCTCGAGGTTTACCGCCTTTTGGACAAGCAATTTCCTGTAGCAGCGTTTCTTCACTCATTGCAATGCACCATGACTGGCACATAATGTTCGGGGTAGACTAAAAACCAGTTGGCTTTTCCGGTATGATCAGAAATTTAGGGATAACGACGACGAATTAGAACAATTAAGATTGCCGCTACCACGCCTGTCGTGATGACTGCACCAGCACCAATGACTGCTAGGAGCATGTTTACTGGTGGATTTACTGATGGGAGAATGTAATCTTCAAGCAGGTGTATGACATCGAAAGCTGAACTGCGAGCCGTAAAGACGATGACCATATCTTGGTTTGGTACTACGAAGATATGTTGATTTAGATAACCATGTGCAGCGTAAGCATCGATGGTTGGATGGACCCACCATTGATACCCGTATTCAGTTTCACTATCAACGATTGCATGGCTAGTTGATGAAGCAGCCACCCAGGATGCAGGAAGAATTTGTTGTCCATCCCAGGTACCATTGTGAAGGTAAAGAAAGCCAAATTTGGCCATGTCACGGGGACGTAATTGCAGCGATGAGCCGCCGTTTACATTGCCCTGGGGATCACGTGACCAGTAATAGTCTGTAATCCCCAGGGGAGCAAAGAGATTGGTTTCAGCAAAGGCTTGGGTGGACAACCCAGTTGTTTGGTAAATGATTGCTGAAAGAAGATGGGATCCCCCGGTATTATAGACCCATTGTGAGCCTGGTGAATAATCCATGGGTCGGTTAAGGACGAATTCTACCCAATTTGGACTCGTGGTCATACGGTCCCAGTCATTGTTAGGATTGCCATAGGGATAAGTCCATTCATCCCAAGGGAGCCCCGAAGTCATAGAGAGAAGGTGTTCGATGGTAATCGCTTCTTTTCGGCTGTCCAAATTTTGAATCGTCAGATGGGAAAAGATGTCAACGAGATGGTCGTCAAGGTGAAGGTAGCCCTGATCAATTGCGATACCAATCAGGGCTGAGGAGACACTCTTTGTACACGAATAGATGTTACTTCGCTGAGTTTCACGATCAGGTACCCCCATGTAATTCTCATAGACAAGGTACCCATGACGGACAACAAGTATAGATCGCAGTGCAAATCCCCAAGTTTGACTTACGAGATGTTGTTCCATTTGTTGAAAGCAAACAGGGTCCAGACCTTGTGATTCCAAAGATGCAGTTTCCCAATCAAGGGTCGGCCAATAATCCGATTGAGGCATTGGGGCGGAAACTGGGCAATTTAACGGAAGCAAGAATACCGAGATTAGAAGGAGTGGGAGAAATCCGACCCATACAAGTTGTGTTCTCTTCATATGAATCTGACCAATCAGCTTCACTGAATTAGTAGGTATAAAGATAGAGTCACCTACAGGTTATGAAAATTGTTTGAAAACCTAAAAGAACTGCTTATTTCCGAAAAATAAGGTTCGGAAAGCAGAACTAAAAATAACGATTAGACAAAAACTGTGGGCTTTGGGGATTGGCCGAAAAGGAGAGCGTACCGACTGTTTGCCGGAATAGGTCCCTGACTAAGATCGTTTGCCATCCGTGTTAATCCCGTCTGGTATGCTTCAGAAGATATGAGGTGTAAACAAGAGAAGGCTTTGTCATGGTAGGGTTGAATATCAGTTAGCTCATAGCGAAATTCAGCGATTTGTTGCTGGAATTTTTGAAATCCGGCTTCTTCCATTCGTTTGCGTAAAACAAGGATGGAAGGGTACCGTTGAAGGTCAACGGAGATGGTTTCAGGAAAGTAGAAGGCAAGTGGTCGCCGGTTTTGAATAATTTCCTCGGAATCGGTGACAGTACAAATGATGCCCCCGCGCTTTAATACACGGAAGATTTCAGCAAAATAGGGAACAACATCATCTAAGTGGTGAATGACATCTACTGAAAACACAAAATCAAAAAAATGGTCTTCAAATGGAAGGGCGTCGGCTTTTCCCTTTTGGAAGCGTATTGTGGGTGAGAGTGTTTGGGCTTCGTGGAGCATTTTCTCTGAGGGATCCAATCCCCACCCCGATGCTTTGGCTGCCTTACAGATTGCGTTGATATAATTCCCAGTTCCACAACCCACTTCTAATATCTTTGAACCGTGTTTGACCTGAGAGGTTTCTATAAGTAGTCTGAGTACCTCAGGATGAATACGTCGATGGCGGCGATAATCTGCAACGAGTTGATCGTAGTCAATCATGGTAACCAATTCTTTGGATTCACTATGTCTCATGAGGTATTGTGATGAAAAAACGTTTGGGCAAAGTTATAGCATTTAAAAAGATTGAATCTGTTTCATTGACTTGGAAGCCAGAGGTTGATTCATAGATGAACACAGACACGTCCTCTGTAGATTCAATTGACTTTAATGATGAAGAACCATCCCGGCGGCGTCAAGCTATTGGTTGTTGTGCGATATTCATCATTATCATTTTCGTTATTGCCTTGTTTGTGGGATATAGTACCTGGTTTACTCCTGTTCTTCCCTAATTGAGAATCGTATATACTGTTGATGAAAAGGAAGTGGAACGGCTCCCAGGACAGCCGATTTGGACCAAGAGGTTGGAGGGGATTGGAGCCATTCGGTCCAAATTTTTCCTATGTTTTCCAATGCTTGGGGGCCTACTGCTGGTGGACAACGGATTTCGGAAAGCCGGAAATTCGGATGTCCAGAGGGAGCCGTTGGAGGAGTCAGCCTGAAGAGGAAGGAAATTGCCGGCGTCGATGGATTATATACACACTAACTACTGAAACAATTACAATAAGGACTAATGTCCCAATGATAGCTGCCGTGATTAGTTCTCCATTTGGAGGAATGCCTCCACCGACAATAATGCCCGCAGCGGGAAGGATATAGTTCTCCAAAAGAATGTTAGGTTGCATGGAATTGGTCGACGCTGTGAATACGACCACCATATTCATCGCGGGAAAGACATTGATAAATTGACCAAGATATCCCCGAGCAGAATATGCCCCGATTAGTGGGGAGGTCCACCATTGGTAGCCGTATCCTGTGTCCGATTCGAGTAATTCAAGGCTTGAGGTAGCGGTGGTGACCCATTCCTCAGAGACAATCTGGCTATCATCCCAGGTCCCGTTATTGAGGAAGAGGAATCCCAATTTAGCCATATCACGGGGGGTAAGACGAAGGCTTGCTCCACCGAAAGCATTGCCATCTGGGTCTTTTCCCCAATCGTAATGAGTGATACCTAACGGATTGAAGAGCTTGTCTTCAGCGTAGTCCTGAGTAAATTGTCCTGTTGAGATATTGACAAGTGTGGAGAGCAAATGGGAGGCACCCGAGTTATAATACCATACTTCACCCGGTGTATGAGCCATTGGTTGGTCTAGCACGTATTGAACCCAGTCAACGCTACTGGTCATCTGGAAGAAGGAGTTATCCCCAGTATAGACGGCTTCATACCAGTCGATGCCCGTGGTCATAGTCAGAAGGTGTTCAATAGTCATGGCTTCTTTGCGAGTATCCATATTGGCAATGGTACGATCACTAAAAAAGTCCAAGACATGTTCATCAACACTGCTTAAGTAGCCTTCTTTGAGTGCAATCCCAACGAGAGTAGAGATGAAGCTTTTAGTGCATGAAAAGATGTTTCTTCGCGAGTCACCATCATAACTGCCGTAATAAGTTTCGTGAACAATATAGCCATTCTTGATGACAATTGAGGAGACCATGGCAAAGCCCCAGTCGATTGTATTAATGTATTCGTCCATTGCTTCAAGATAGGCAGCATTCATGTTTTGGGCTTCAGGCGTTGAAGTTTGCCATCCGGCTGTGGGCCAATAATCGGGAACCCAAGGAGTCTGTGCTGGTGTTGCATAGGTTGGCAGCGCAACTAGTAAGAGCACCAGAATAGGTACACAAATCAGTAGAGTAAAACGCTTGTTAGTCACCCGCGTCCTTCCTTTGGTTACCAGCTGGCTCCATCTTCCGAAATCACGTGTATATAATCGTGGAAACCGGCAAGTTCGAAAAGTGGACTACTTACCGGAATCAATTACAAGAAACCGAACTGCCTGGTTCACTAATACTCGAGACAAGGTCTGGAGCTGATTTCAGAGACATTCAGGGGGCTAGAAGCCAGCCTCAGCCAGCATTTCTTCCAGGCGTAGTTCCCGAAGACCTTTGTAATGACGGTAGGGGAAGAAAACAAGAGTTTCGACTGAATCGATCACTGGTACCCGTCGAAGAACTTGATGGATTTTTTCAAATACACCCACATTTTCTACAATGAAAGTGCTGAAGAGAAGTGGTTCTGAAGCGGAGGCATAAGAGTACCAGTGCTCAACGGGATATTTTTTCCGAAGCCAAGCATCCAGTTCCGTTGGCTTTTCTCTGTCTTCGTTATAAGTGATTCGCGCAGCATATGAAATATTGCCACTTGCATTTAAATTCCAGAAGCTTCTAAAATGCACAGGTTCATTGGAAGCTTTTTCTTCTGGCCGAAGTTTGTCGCGAATTACAAATGCGCGGGTCGTAGCTTTATTTCCACCGAGTTGATCAAGAACCCGACGAATCGTTCGAGCAGTTAATCCTGTTTCTTTGGCTAAATTCACAATAGACATTCGAGCATCTTTCCGAAGTTGAGCTAGCACCTTCAATTGAAGTAGCGTGAATTTTACCTTCCCTCCTTTTTCCGTAAGCAAAGTGTGAACCTCTATCTCTGCAACACCGTCTAGATTTCGGAGAAACCGGCTTAATTCATTCAACCCAGTAGCACCATTGTACTCACCAAACGCAACAATGTTCCCATTTGAAAGGTATGCTGCGCGATGAATCATCGGATTATTACCAATAGCATTAATTAGAGATTCATCGTCATAGCCTCCATCTGTTCTGATAAAGGCAACCAACATTTCTGAATCAATCATGCTAAGGCTAAGCCAGACGGCAAAGCGCTTTAAAACTCCACTATTTTGAAGCTTAGTCACACGTTTTTTGATGGCGTTAGCGCTTATATTGAAGTCGCGGGCAAGGGCTTCATAAGATACACGGCAGTTGGCATCGAGGGCATAAAAAATTCCTTTATCAATTATGTCCATCTTAGACACCACGCAGCAGGGAAGTCCCTATCGCAGAGTAGGGGAAGCCAGCTCACCTTTCGAACCCAATCGTCCAGTGAAAGCTCTACTCGAAAGCAGCAAGAGTTCAAAACTTCCCACTTTTAAAGTAAATCATAGCTGCACAAAAGTGTAAATACCTAATTAGGGAGGAAGTAACAAATCAAACAATTCACGACCAGGCGGCGTTTCAAACACCTTAGAGGCCGTCCAAAGACAATCATGCTTAATCACATCAAGTGTAAACCCTGATTCGTGCAACCTTAACAAATATTGAAGATGCTTGATCATTTGAGCCAATATTACCCCAAGCATCTTATTTTCTGAACTCCCTGTAGTATCTTTTGATGCTTCGGAGCTGTTTGCGGAGGAGATATTAGGTAGCCAAATCTCAACTTCGACTGATACTATGGAAGGATTTTGGACCGTCCGGAGTAAGAGAATCCGTAAAGAAGGGCTTTGGAAGAGGGATTGAACAGACTCACCTGATTCATTTTGCATCGAAGGTGCAGAAAGAGGTTTGGCAGTTAGTTGCTTGTATTTTTTCATTAACTGTTGGGAGTTCATTTTAATTCCTGATTTACCCCTTCTTTGGTGTAATATTATTGCATGGCAACCACAGGGTTCGGAAAATACCCAACGAGTGAAGGTTGGAGGAGTAATTATTATACAATTGGTTCAGATTTCAATCTACCATTGAATTAGTGGAGATAGTTCAACCAATACCCGTATTTTTAAGGAGTACCCGTTTGATACACCCCAACGTATCTTGAGTAAGGGATTGAGAATATGTCGAACAAAACCGAAAAGTCCTGCTTATCGGATCTAGGTGGAATCTTTCAACTATTTGGTGGTGTGCTTGTGCTGGGATCTCAGGTATCAATCTATTTTGCCTTGATACCCTTTTTCGCCTTAATTCCCTCGGTACCCATAGATATTCGACCACTCTATGAGCTAATAGGACAGATGCTCCTAATAATCCTCGTTGTGATGGTCCTCTGTGGCATCGTGATTATTGTTGCAGGAATCGTGTCATTCTTCCGCAGCGGTTCAATTGGGGGATTTCTATCCCTGTTTTTTGGCATCCCCGTGATTGCGGCCGGAGCATGGATGGTCTTTGCTGTGGGCTTTTACCCTGGTCTAGCTCATTTTGCAGGAGCTATTCTTGCTATGGTGGGAGGGGTGGTAAGCATCATTCCAGCTATACGAGGACCACCTCAACCAAAAACCCGCCGAGAAAAAGATATTGTGGCCAGACAGAAACGGAAGTAGTAGATCCGGGATTTCGAACGGACATCATCGCTTTTGTATAACTTCAAGGTTATCAAGAGCAGAAGCTATGAAGGTGACTCATCCTTGGATCTAAAAGCGATTAACGTACAAATTGCCCACATCTCCGATGTGTTCACGAGTATTCTCCTCGATCGTGGCCTTTTAGAATCTCAGCTATTCCCTGTCAACGCCTATATTTCCCTTTCCTGTTACAATACTTACGAAACCCAATACAGTATCATGAAACAGGTGTGGGACCGAATATCCCCTGAAGACCTCGCCAAACAAAGCAAAGTCCTGCTTTCGGAAGTACAAGGCCTTTCGATTATGTATCAATGGTTGTATTACGGGCTTGGACGTATGGGAGTTATCTTCAACCAATATGATAATGACCCGAGAAAAGAACCTGCACAGAAACGTGAGGAATGGCGCTATCTTCTCGAACACTGGTTCCGGCTAGGTACCCACTACTTCAATATAGGGAAACCAACCATTGAAGGAGCAGAATATACTAACAAGGCTTTTGGAGCAGCTGTTCTTACATGGATAAAAGACCGGCTTGAACCAGCATCTAGTTCGCAGGTATCAGCGATTCGAAAAGCCATTGCGACTGTTGATCTGTATGCCTTTATGGATGAATGTGAAGCCCGGGCAAAAATCATTGAACATGGTCCCTATCCTTTAGGTGACGACGAAATTTTGGTGATCAGCGAATACACACACTTGTATGATGGGAAGGAAGCACTGTGGCTACCTTGGTCTGAGACCGATTCTCCCCTTCCAAGCGCCTCTTTGGGTGTAGCAATGACGTTGAAAGACATGAAGGCAAAATTTAGTGACACAGGAACTATGACCCTTGATCCAGCTGAATATGGGGAGCACGTGCAACAAATGATGGCGTATACAAAGAGCGGAGATAAGCTGAAAGAAGTGGGGCTTGATGAGCTTTCAGCCTATGCAACGGCTGCGGATGCCTCTCAACAGGAACTCTTCATGCGGTTCGCGGAATGGGATAAACAACAACGACTGATTGCGGGTGCGAAGGCATACATGCGGGGATTTGCACGATACACGAATCAGGTAGGAATCACCAATCAAATTAACTGGGATCTGACCTCGCATTCTATGGAAGAATATGTTCCGTATTTCATGACGCATGACGGGGATAACGCGTTTGTCCGACTGTTTCGGTCCCCAGAAGAACGGGCAAAAGATCCCACCTTCTATAAACTCCCAGAATCCTAAGCGACTCACAGGAGACACAAGAAAATTGAAAGCCTTCAAAGACGAAGATGACTATTTACATACACCTACTAAACATGCTGATTGGCGGGAGAGCTGCTACTTCAATTGGGTGGACCTGAAAACCCATGTGAGTGGATTCACTACTATTGGCATTGTTCCCAACGTGCCACGTCGCGAATTTATTTTTGCGCTCTTCATTAAAGGCACGCCTGAGTTTTACTTCACAGAAATCAAGGACCCAATACCCACGGAATTTCATGCCACTATGGGTGATGACACCTTGATCTATGAACTCGTTAAACCCCATACCGATTGGCGGATCCACTATACTAGCTCTCGACTCTCAGCTGAAATCCAATGGCAAAGCCGATTTCTACCCGGAGATTTTGGGAAAGGGAGTGGCACCAGCTGGGGCCGACACCTCGAGCAATCTGGACATATCACAGGCCATGTGAAGTATCCTAATGGACATGTTCACCATTTCACTGGCTTGGGGCAACGAGATAAGAGCTGGGGTGTTCGCAATTGGCACATCGATAAATGGTTTGCCTTACACGCCCAATTCGATGAATTGATGATTGGTCTGCGGTATGATACTGTGAAAGGCAAGACACATTCAGCGGGTATTATCAGTTCAGAAAAGGGAAATGTTCCGATAGTCGATGTTTCGTTGGAGACCGAGTTCGAAGAAGGAACTATCCGAAAACCAGTGAAGGCAATTACGCAAATAACAGATGCCCAGAATCGAACCTATACAATCACTTCTGAACCAATACACCCAAATGCATTTGCACGTTATGCCCGACCATATAAAGGCGGGGAAACTGAATTATTTGAGATGATGGTCACCCATGAATGTAAAGAACTCAACCAAACTGGTACCGGGCTCACTGAATGGCTGTTCACCCATCCCTAATCTTAATTTGGTTAGATTCCTGAAATCAATCGGATGAACGAAGACCGTAAAATCAAGAAAATAAGAGGAAAGAATACGAAAACTCCCACGATTGTCAAACTGCCAGTCCCCAATGTAAAGAGCTGCAACTGTGAGAGCATTTGAGGGACACTAGTCGAAATATAATCGACAAAACAAGCATCTACAACCATCGCGTTCACTGCATGCGAGAAGTAAGATGAGCCCAAATGATAATGCGCTAACTGCCCAGCCCTTCCCACTGATTGGTCCATAACTAAATAGCCATAATTTGAAGCCATCATCACAAATTGCGCATCAAACCGATCACTGGGTAATCCTGCAACAAGGTACCGCTGAACCCAAGAGGAATCTATGAATTTCTGAGTGTAGTATTGAAACCCGGATATCAAGCCCTCGTATTCGCCCCAAAATACCTGTAGATTGTCACTTTTATCAACCGATAGGCCAAGACCGTAGATGTTTTTATTTTCTGAGAGAACCTTTCCGTCACAAAATAGTGCAAGACCATCTGAGCTGTCATAGGTTTCATAGGCTAAATGAATATTCTCTTGAGAATCGATTGCCGCAGCCCATATGTCATAAACCTCTGAGATATACAGGTCAGAAATCGTCCATGTATCACCATTATAGCTTGCCTGATAGAACTCGACTTCTGGTTTAAAGATGATTGAAACAGATCCATCCTTACCAGGCAGGAGTTCGAATTTATGTTCAATATCATAGGAAAATTCGGGAGCCATAAATACGACCTGCGGCGGATTGGGTGAACCGACCTCCCAGCACATTAGTTGCCAAGAGCCCCAAAATTCATGAGGATCGAAGACCTCGATCCATGCAGCATAAAGAATACCATCTATACTGTACGTGAGTTGAAATTGTGTAACATTGAATCGCTGTAAGAGTTGTTCCGGTTGTCCCCAGAAAACGCCATCATAGAGTGCATAATAAGCAGATCCAACCAAGTCATAATAGTCACTTTTTACATCTAACCAACCTACTGCTAATTCGCCTGAATCACTACTTGCCAAGGTTGTCCTTACATTCCAAGGAGGTGAATTGGTGAAGTAATAGTAGATGTATGATGGTCTAACGAAATCTGAAAGGGCTATTTCGAGAAACCAGGCCCCATCACGAAAACTGCGGTGTTTGATAATCGCCCGTAAGGATCCGTTCTCGAGTTGTACGCCATCAGCATAGATAGCATGAAAATCACCTTCTGCTCCCTGAGCTATTTGAACATTATTCGGTTGGATGTATGGGAAATCAGATAATTGAAGGAGACCTGGGGAGTATGTCAGGAAGAGGAAGAAAAAGAAGGCAATGGCAAGGCCTTGAATTGTTCCATAAATAAGTTGCTTCTTCGAAATTTGGGATAGAACAATTCGTCTCATCTATTAATTCCCTCCGAAGATGAATCGTTTTCATTAGGTTCGTCTTGGAACCAGGGTGATGCGATACGCCGGTTTGAATAGAGGAACCATAAGAGGTTTGCAAAGATAATGAAGACGAGAAAGCAGCCAATAACCATTACAAAGATGAGGAGGAAATTCACGATGCTAATAAGAAAGATGAAAAGGAAAGAGCAGGCATTGGCGATGACAACTCCAGCAAGAAGTATGAGAGTCGTAAATCGCACTTCCTCGTGTTGAGCTGAAATCCTCATAGTTACCTGAAACCACCTCCACCCCTGATGCCAAATGAAGAATTCCAACAGAATGGGAGTCAAAAAAAATCCAATAAAGACACCGACAGGATTCCAAAGGATACTAACAGCCTGTTGGTATATATCGAAGTAAAGAGGCATTGGAAGTAACCATATCATGGCACCATAAACCACAAAGGCTACACCAAATGAGAGGGCTGTACTTAGGGTTTGGACCAAGGCCATCCACCCGACAACCACCGTAAACCGTTCTCTCGCGCCTTGCCGATTCAGGATGTATATCCAAACAATAGATTCGATAAATGTACTCCATGCCCAGCTAGCCAATATACTAGTGATAAAAAGGAATCCGGGTGAAATACCAAACCCGAAATTCAGCATCGTTGTTAACAATCCCCTAACCCCTCAATAGGTGGATTCTTACAGCTTAAAATGGTAATTCCACATTAATTAATTTTCGTTTGAGGAAAATTAAGAAACCACTTGGACGTGATTGCCCTTGAGTTTGGATGAATACAGAAAGAAACGAGACTTCTCAAAAACCCCAGAACCCGAACCAGAAATAAAACCGGAAAATGGGCGATTGTATGTAATTCAGCGCCACCAAGCACGAAACCTTCATTGGGATTTGCGATTAGAGCGACAAGGCATCTTGGTGAGTTGGGCTATACCAAAAGAACCACCAAGTGAGAAAGGAATACGACGTTTAGCCATCCAAACTGAAGATCATCCAATTGAATATGGCTCTTTTCAAGGATTGATTCCTGAGGGCGAATATGGAGCGGGCGAAGTAGAGCTGTGGGATACAGGAACCTTTGCGGTGGAGAAATGGGAAGAGAATGAGATTATTGTGCTGATTCAGGGGAAGCGATTGGTGGGTCGTTACTGTTTGATTCGTTTCAAAAAAGTCAAAGATGGGTGGCTGTTTTTCCGGTGTGGGGAATGATTTTCGTCGGAGGATGATTGTGAGAGAGGCAATCTTTTAGGGTTTGACCCAGTATTCTAAGGTAGTAGTTGTAGTTAATTTTTGATTGGAGAGAAGCTATCAGGTGAAGCTGGTCAGCTACGCAACGGATGCCGGACCACGTGTGGGTTGTTTAGATAATGGAGAGATAGTTCCAACACCCGGCATTCCAGATATGTTAGAATACCTCAAGGATGCCAGTTTAGAATCAACGATAGAAGCGGCGTTGAAAGGTCGAATTGGTGCCACACCTGTTGAAAAGATGAATCTACTTGCACCTTTGCCTCGGCCTACGAAAATAATTGCCATCGGTCTCAACTATAAGGACCACGTGAAAGAAACTGGTCGAGAGATGCCCAAGGCCCCTGTCCTCTTTTCGAAACCTCCAACAGCAACGATCGGACCCGGAGCCACTATTATCCTTCCAAATCAAGCCAAGCATGTCGATTACGAAGTCGAATTAGGAGTTGTTATCGGTCGAGGCGGACGGAATATAAATCCTGATACTGCTCTGGACCATGTTGGGGGATATACCATCGTAAACGACATTTCTGCACGCGATTTCCAATACCGTGATAGTCAATGGTTCCGGGGAAAAAGTTTCGACACCTTTGCACCCATGGGTCCCGTTCTGACTCTTCCTGATCAAGTCCCTGATCCACAAAACCTTCGATTACAGTTACGACTCAATGGGAAAACACGACAAGATAGCTCAACCTCACAGATGGTGTTTAGCGTCGCAGAACTGATTGCAGATATTTCACAGGTACTCACTTTAGAGCCAGGCGATGTTATCGCTACAGGAACACCAGCAGGAGTCGGCTTCGTAGCAAAACCCAAACCAGTCTACTTACAGTCAGGGGATATTGTCGAAGCGGAAATAGAAGGTATTGGAATTCTCCGAAATCCTGTTGCGCGAGACGGGGTCTAGGTCGAATACTGCCAAGTTTAGCTAGTGTCATTTTCGTCACTAGATGTGTAATCGAGTAAGCGTTTCTGTTGTTCAGTCGGTTTTTGCTTGCGCGAGTCTGTAACATCCTCGGTAACATCATGGAAAGGTTGTGCGATTTCATCAGAAAGAAATGCGTCAAGGGGGCGGGATTGTTGTTTAGGAAAGTCGATCTCTAAGGGAATAAGGATTTGTTCAAAAGCCATTTCGAGTTTCCGAATGTAATCAGGAATATCGATTTCATCTTTGGTAGCCATCTGTGTGGGTTTCACTGTAAAAGTGCGTGTGCTATAACGGAAGGGATTAACCTTTACGAAGCGGATTTCGTCCCGTTTTTTCACCTTAATTCCTTTGTCACTGAGCTGTTGCAGGGCCTGATATGGTTGTGCCAAAGCCGAACCTTTTTCCCGCCCTTTGTCACCCTTCCACACTTTGACCCGATACTCCATTTCATCAACGGCAAAATCTCGTCGGCGAAGTCGTGTAATTTCTCGCTGCAAGATACTGACAATTTCGGGTTTTGCGTCTGCCAATTTGGTGGGGCTGTCGACAACGGCGAGAGGTTTGACCGCTTCCAAGAAGATTTCTCGAAATCGTGGCGGGGTACTGGACTTTCCTAATGTAATTCCTTTGATGTCAGGTTTTCCATCCGGAAGAATACCAAAATAGGCTTTTTTAGCTGAACTGAAGACACAGAGTTTGTATACCACATCGATGGCGAGTTTAAGTTTCAGTTCATCTTGAACGATCTTGATTAGCCAATCAATTTGCTGTGCAGTGGGATTGTCCAAAAAGATAGAATCCGTATCGCCATAGATAGGATGCATGCCATGTTCAATAGCGAAATCCCAAGTTGTGCGTAATGACCATCGACCGTATGCCATCATTGATTCAGCAAGCGGAGGACTTGCCAGACCTTGGATGCGAATGGTGACGCCACCACTGCTGACAAGAAGAAATTTCAAAAGATCAGAAATGGTTTTAGCTTGAGTGCGTTGTTTTTGAGGTAAATTCTTTTGCCGACTGCGCGGTTTGAACCAATGGATCCGAAGGTCCTTGAGAGCCCCAATGAGGGCACTGAAAATCCCTCGTCGATGGTTACAGACATAGTGAGGTTCATCAGGAACTGTGTAGGCTTTACAGTCGTCATGTTCACAATCCATAGTTTCATAAGAGAGGTTGTATGTGTCAATGAGGCTAGGGTAGAGGGATTCGAAGTCTAAGGCGGTCATGCTGTAATATGTACCCTGTGTAGGAGCAATGGTAAGAGCACCTTCGACGCGGTGGGGTGTATGGCCTTTGGTTAGATCACTTGGGTTGGGAATTAAGATGCCCAGTTTTCGATAAGTTGTATAAAGCATGGACCGTATCCATTCAGAGACGCTTCGGCTGGTGAGTGCCCGTTTAAAAGGAATGTTAGCAATTCTTGCGAGCATACTCGCCCATAGAATCTTAGATTCATCATAGGTTGTATTGGACTTAAGCAGGGATTGAGGAATTTCAGGAACTGGTTGAACAGCATATCGGAAGTATTCTTTCAAGAAATCAAATTTTAGTGGATCTTGGTCCGCAGTCTCGGCGAAGAGAGCATCGAATTCATCAAGCTCAGCTCGGGGAAGATGTAAATCTAGAGAATAGCCTGTTTGGGATTTCACATGGGGGCAACCAAATCGTAGATTCTGATCATAGACATAGCTCAGACCTGGGTCGATGTTTCGTTCCCATTCACGGTCCGGGCGAGTTTGAAGAGAAGAAGGAACCTGCGCCACCGTAATGAACTCGTCTAGCATTAGTTCCTTTCGTTGAACAGCTCTCCCAAGCGCGGCGGGTTGAGCATAGAAGTAAGATTCGAAATCCACTTTGATAGTGGTGAGTTTTTGACTAGGAGAATCAAGGAAAGTTAACATAACCACTTGATCGCTTTCGGAATAGACCGCATCTAATAACCAGAGGCGATTCTCCGACATGCCTTGTACACCTAGCCTCCTTTGGAATTGTGGGCTCTTTTGGTTTTAACCTTACTCTAGTCACCACTAGTAGATTGGAAGGATGGCAGCCATAAGCCAGGCGAAGAGGAAGGCATTGAAGAAGACAGCAATATAGAAGCGGTTACTCAATCGATAAGACCAGGCCAGGTAAGTTGTGGAAATGGCGTACATGGGGATGAAAATCCAGAGGAACAGAAGGTAAAAACCCATGAACCCAGAGATAAACGGACCTCCGAGGAGGAAGCTCATGACGGTTTGAATGAGAAGGATGAAAGCCATAATGAGGACTTTAATGAATATTGCTTTACTTGTCCACCAAGTCTGAGTGTGCCACCATTTTTCTTGAGATTTTGAGCGAAGGTACCCCATGATCCAAAGTCCATCAATAAGGGTCACAGGCAGCAAGAGGAGGAAGTATAATGGAACGAAGAGGGCACGCTGAGGCGAGAGAACTTTCAAGAATGGTAGGAACACACGGAAGTCTAATGCTAAGAATAGGTCGACCGGAATAAGCCAAAGGTATAACCAGACGATTCCAATCAGCCCTAAAAGGAATCCAATTGAGACCGACAATAATATTGATTTGATATGGCCATTTTTTGCCCCGTTAAAGCCACCATAGTCATTCCATGATGGAGGATTTTCTTTCCGCTGAAGGTAATATTTGATACCATAGAGAAGAAGGAAGGAAACCATTCCCCCGAGAAATAGTCCTAAGATCACTGGTAATCCTAGATTTTGTGGATAAGAGAAGGGAAGGTCAACTAGCAACATGGCGAATAAGGTTACAAGACCAAGTAATCCATAGAGGAGCCCCATCCCCAGGTAGAGTGAGGTTTTTGCAAAATAGCCTGAATCAGGTGGGTGTTGAATACGACGGAAGGGCTTGAATTGGATTAAGATTGTGAAAAGTGCCAATGTAGATAATATTGCACCAAGACAGGAAAGGAGACCACCCACCACCCACATGGGATAAAGGAGAAGATTGCTTGGGATCCAAAATGCATCAGGGGTCCCTTTCAAACTGTTCATGAGCCATTCTGTGGTTGCGCTGATGCAGGTTAAATCTAATGTTTCGAACAGATGATTAGTAGGAGGCAGAATAACCATTCGGGCAGTTCCAGTTGCAAAGCTTCCATAAAGTTGTCCTGGAATGACAGGTCCAGTGGTGTTAAACGGAGTAGCAAGCGCGTTTAGTAACTCTGGGACATCGAAGAGTTCATCGTATATTCCTACAACCACGAAGATATTACGCGGAGTAGAAGCATTTGCCCATGTCGCCATATTGCTACTGCCACCCCCTACAAGAACCAAGCTGTCTACGGGGATGGAAGTCTCATTCAAAGTCTGGATGGCAATTCCTGCCCCCATGCTGTGTCCTACCATACCAAGGGTGCTGACATAGGCAAGCCCGTTTAGATAGTCTAGGGCAGCAATTCCTCCGCGATCAGTATTCGACCCGACACTGGGTCCTGAATTTCCATGCCCCACCGCATCGATTGTGAGAACCACAAATCCCCGACGGGCAAGTTCGATGCCAAAAGCCATCACCCATTCCTTTGATTGAATAACACCATGAATCACTACAACGCCCGGTAATGGAGTCGCAGGTGTGGCCGCAAGAGGTCGCTGAAGAATTCCAGAAATTGGAACCCCCTCTGAAGTCGTCAGGGTAATTTCATTGGCTTGGACTGTACCCAAGTTGTTTTGAGCCCCCCAAGCGAGGGCAATTCCACTTATCATCATAAGGATGCTAAGAATGAAAACAAGATAGCGAGGACGTAGTCGTGCCATTGACTCCACCATTGTTTGAAGACTCCATCCCGTTTGATTTGTATATTATTGTATAGGAAGCCACAAATCTTGACTGAGAAAGCCCGTCAACTTAAATAGCAGCGTATAACTGGCGGGTTGTTGATGTTAATGAAGCACGTGTTGTTTGTCTGTGTTGAGAACGCAGGTCGCAGTCAAATGGCTGGTGCCTTTGCTAAAAAGTACGGAGAAGGGCGAATCATTTCCACTACGGGAGGGACTCAGCCTGCAGACCATGTACATCCCGAAGTTGTGAAAGCCATGCAAGAGAAGGGAATTGATATCTCAGGGAATATTCCTCGCCGAATATCGGTTGCAGAGCTGAATGAAGCAGATCAGGTAGTGGTCATGGGATGTGGTGCTGAAAGCTTCTGTCCAGCTCCCCTGCTCGATCGGGTCATAGATTGGAACTTGGAGGATCCCGCTGGACAACCCGTCGAAAAAGTTCGAGAAATCCGAGATGAAATCGAACACCGTGTTATTCACCTCATCGATACTCTGACTATTGCTGAAACAATGGTTACTAATTCCATTCATGAGTAAATTTTGAGGAAAGCAGGTCAATCAGAGGATTTTATATCAAGGATAACAGTTGGTTGAGTATCGAAAATAATTTTAGGAGCCTGTGAGTATGCAACCTTTAGAGTATCTAGCGAAAGAGCACCGATTAATCGCTCAGGCAGTCACTGTCACTAAGAGCTTTCGTAAAGAGATCGCTTCCGGTAGCCCGATTCGACCTCGCCGTTATTGGTGGATTGTTGATTTTTGGAGCACCTATGCAGACTTGATTCACCATGGAAAGGAAGAACAGTGGCTTTTCCCCGTCATCATAGAGCAGGGAGGAAGTGCCGAGTTCGGAGACACCATTGATAAGTTAGTAGAGGAGCATATGTACCTTCTTGCATACATTGCCGAACTTCGCCGATTTGCACGCCCGATGTTCACTGGAGACCCTCCAGCCCGTGAGCGAGTCATCAGTTGTCTCGATAAATATATTGAACTCATCCAACCTCATATCAAATTAGAGGATAAAGAACTCTTTCCTGCTGCCAACCAACTCCTATCAAAATCCGAATTGGATGAATTAGCCAAAGAGTTTAAGGCAATGGATGCACGAACGGGAACAAAAGTACAAATCTATTATACAAATCTGGTAAACAAACTCAAGGAAACGTGAAAACCATGGCTCACGACCGTTTAATCGAACTGCTTGAATCCCAACTCATATTAGAAAAAGAATCGGCCCAAGCCCTTCGGAACGAAATGAAAGACATTGATCATTTAGGAATCAAAATCCTCTTCGAAATTTGTGCAGCAGATTCCACAAAACACGCTAGCATGGTACAAATGCTGTTGGATGCCTTGAAGGAAGAATCAAAAGCCAAGGATCCTGATGAAAAGACCTATGTGAGTACATGGAAACAGCGAAACCAAGGACTGGAAGCAATTAAAGATCACATCAACCGAGAAATAAAGATGATTGAACTCATCAAAGATGAGATTCTCGCTACTGATGACGAGGTCCTAAAGACTATCCTCACACATATCGTCAAAGATGAAGAACGCCATCACAAAATCCTTAAAGAAGAAATTTGGAAGCTCTAGTCCGTTTCTCTGCGAAGAGGAGAAGTCTTTTTTATAGGTGAATCCCCTTCGGTGTCATCGAAATCCCAGGTGTGAATACCATGTCCGAAGGTCCCCACAAAGAATTACTCGATTTGATTGCTCATGCAATCAAAATTGAAAAGAAAGCAGTAGCGCTTTACAAAAAAACTGCTGCAACTGTAGACAATGCCGCAGTCAGACTTCTGATTGATGAGCTTGGTATGGATTCGGGTAAACACGCAAAAATGTATCAAACCATTGAACGTGTGCTTAAAACACAGCCATACTCATTCAAAGATTTTCATGAAGAAAAATGGACGGATAAGCTGGTTGCTAAACGTGATCTCAAACAGCATATCGAGATTGAAAAGCGCATGATCGAACTCCTTGAAGAACAGATTAAAATCGCCCAGCAACCAACAGTAAAAGCTATCCTTGAACACATACTTGAGGATGAAAAACGCCACCATAGAATCCTCATGCAAGTCATAGGCGGGCTTTAATTCCACTAAACTTCACTAATTTGCCTCACACAATGGCTAGTTATCCTGTGCCAATCCACTTATGTATAAGGCAAGCTTGAGAACTGAGTTTATGGATATTCGGATTCAGTCCTGGGATGAAATAAATCCTGAAGAAATAGCTCGTTTTACACTTCAGACGAGACAGGATGAAGGCTTAGCCACCAATATGACCACCTTAGACACCTACCTCACGACTATTGAATGGTGGACCAACCGCGAATCAAGTTGCCTGATCATTGCCTATGATGGTGACCGAATGGTGGGATGGCTAGTCTTTTTTTCATTTATCTCAACTACATCGACCATTGGTCGCTGGCATCCAATAGTCGAATCTAATTCCCAAAAAGACGAGATTGCGCGACAACTCCTCCAAGCAAGCATTAATCACGCCAAAAATCTCCACTTCCAACGACTAGAAGCGGAATTAGTTGGCATCACTACTGAAAATGAATCTTGGTATAAACGGTACCAAACCTGGTATGAAACCGTAGGATTCCATTTATCGTCTGAAGAAGCCCGTTTAGAAAAAGAGCTTACCGATCACCAACTACGTCCAGACCTCCCACCAGAATACGAGTTCCATCCAATCAATCAGTTTTCTAATGAAGAACTCGAGTCGCCATTTTTTGAAATGTTTGATAATAGTATGGACCGGTTTTGGCTAGACCAGACGATTACTCAACGAAAGGAAACCTACGAGTTCTGGTTTAATCGGGAAAGACCCTTTGTAGAACAAGCCACTGCGGTCCTGACAAAAAGTGGGGAAATCATTGGATTAACAGTTGTGCGTCCGGTTCAAGAGGTTGGTATGTTGGGACCCATAGCGATTCTCCCCCCATATCGTCGTCGTGGCTTAGGACGAGACCTAATGCAATACAGTCTATGGGGTGCAAAACAGTGTGGAATTACTCGAATACAACTCGAGTTTGACATTACTAATGAACCGGCGATGAACCTTTACAAGGAATTGGGATTCACACTGATTCATCGACTTGCAATCTTTGCCTTAACTTTGTAATGGGTATTGTGCAAAAAATTTTACTGGTATTCCGTTTAAACTTAAATTTACGGAAAAACAGTTAATTTTATATGGAGGAACAACACAATCAATGAATGGAGACATCGACTTGCCAAAACCGTCGAGTTGGTCGCCAAACCGTTTCATTCCTTCCAATCGTCCTATCTTAGGTGCAGAAGAAAAAGCAGCGGTTACAGAGGTTTTGGAAAGTGGCATGCTCACAAATAAATCTGGTGCCGGCACCTTCACACTCCGATTTGAAGAAGCCTTTGCCAAGTTTGTTGGAGCAAAACATGCAATCGCCGTCAACTCTGGAACCGCTGCTCTTCATGCTGCGCTATTAGCCTTTGATGTCAAGGCAGGCGACGAGGTTATTGCCCCTCCCTTTAGTTTTATTGCGACCACGAACATGGTTCTCCTCAACGGGGCAAAGGTCGTTTTTGCCGATATTTCTCCGGATACCTTCAACCTAGATCCAAAGAAGGTTGAGAAAGTAATTACTCCAAAAACCAGGGCCTTATTGCCCGTCCATCTTTATGGTCACCCCGCGGATATGGATCCCCTTTTAGATCTCGCGAAGAAACATGATCTCAAGATTATTGAAGATGCTTGTCAAGCCCACGGATCAAAGTATCGAGGTCGTGATGTAGGCACCTTGGGAGATGTGGGCTGTTATAGTCTATATCCAAGCAAAGTCATCACTACTGGTGAAGGGGGGCTTCTCACTACCAACGATGATGCGCTTGCTGAAAAACTTCGACAAATCCGTACCCATGGTGAAATTCGCCCCTATGAATATGTGCAGCTTGGTCACAATTACCGAATGCCGGAGTTGCAATCGGCGATTGGTCTTGCTCAGGTGAAACGGATTCCCGAGTTTCTAAAACACCGGAGGGCGAATGCCAAGTTTCTAACCGAGCAGCTCCATGATCTCGACACCATTGTGTTGCCTTCAGAAGCGTCTTGGGCAACCCATAACTGGTATTTGTATACCATTCGAATTCCTCGCCCCCGAAATCGAAATGCAGTTCAAAAGCAACTTCTTGACGCGAAGATAGGGGCCGCAATATATTACGAAGTTCCCCTTCATCTCACTCCGATTTATCGTCGACTCTTTCAGTACACGGAAGGGTTGATGCCTGTTTCTGAGCAAGCAGCGAAGGAAGTGTTGTCTCTTCCAGTTCATCCCGCCCTCACTGAGGAAGAGCTAGAATGGATCGTGCAGCAGAGCCGAAACGCCCTCGCGTAACAAGATTGTCACTGCGAAGCCAGGCGCAGACGACTTAGTTACCGAGGGCTTCGGTACAAGAAGGCTAGTGTTAATGATCAATGAGTTCTTGGAGTTTTTCTTGGATATCTTGAGCTAACGGATGATTTGGTTCCTTATCTAAGAGCTGTTGGGCACGTTCCAAGTCGTTGATGGCATCAAAGATATAGCCCGTTTCGCGCTGGTGAATGGTTGCATTCTTGTAGAGCAGCTCGATGGCCATAGATTCCTGTTCTAAGGCTAAGGAAAGATCGATGGCATTTTCAACGGCTTGTGTGATAGCTGTCCACACTTCCTGGTTTTTCTCTCGAACAGCAAAGAATGAATTAGCAGCAGCAAGAAAAGAGTCACGGGCTGCTTCTTGGCGACCAGTTTTTACCTCGTACTCTGCTACTCGGAGATAGCTTTTTCCTGCTTGAAGAGGAGCCTCAGCAGCGGTAAATCCTGTAGCGGCGTGGGACCAGAGCTGTCCAAGTTGACTGGTTTGTTGTGCTGCCTCCAGTTTCACAGAAGCGTTTTCAAATTCCGTAAATGCAAGTTCACGCTGGCCTTGCTGAATATATTCTTCAGCATTTTCAAGATGTGCTTCGACCACCTGGCGAAGTTCCTCTTCTTCGTTCATGGTTATCCTCCCTTGTAAGCGGGTGTTTGTTATCCATCCTACAAATAGGTATAGTGTTAGTCGTAAACATCAAATAAAAGAAGAGCGGAGGTCTGCATAAGAGAAAAAAGCCTCTTATGAAGGGAACTCCTGTGACACGAATTTGGTTTGATCCATTAACACCAAAACAAGCGCTGTTTTGTAGTAAAGTCGGTGAACGATTTGTGGCTCAAGGATTTGATGTTTTTTACACGACACGTGATTACCCAGAGGTCACAGGAAAACTCGACCTGTTAGGTTTATCAGCCAAGGTGGTTGGGAAACATGGAGGCAAACATCGGCTTAATAAGCTCGTTGCCAGTGCGGAAAGAACGGCAGCTCTCGCCAAATATGTCAATAAAATGAAAGCCGACGTAGCCTTTAGCTTTGCATCTCCTGAAGGCGCAAGAGTCGCTTATGGACTTGGAATCCCGTATTTCACAGCAAACGATTCACCCCATTCGCGATTCGTTGCACAATTGACCATTCCATATGCCATATCATTATTTACCCCCTGGATTATGGAGAAGCTGTGGTCAGAGTTAGAAGTCTCCCCCCGTCGAATTATTTCTTACCATGGACTGGATCCTGTTGCTTGGTTACAGGATTTCACACCTAATCCAAAGGTATTTTCCGAACTTGGATTGTCTCCGAACTCCAAGTACGTGCTAATTCGCCCAGAAGAAACTCAAGCCTCCTATTTACGAGGGCGTTCGAATGAACGAGAACTAGTTACAAACCCAGTAATTACTGCAATTATCAGAGAGCATCCGAACCTAAAGCTGGTTGTATTATGTCGATACTCTGAACAGCGGAAAGTAAACCGAGAGCAATTCGGGGATTCTGTTATAATCCCTGATAGGGTTGTGGATGCCATTAGCCTACTCTCATCGGCTCAACTCCTTGTGGGGGCTGGTGGAACTATGAACCAAGAAGCAAGTCTCCTTGGAATTCCTGTCATCTCATGTTTCCCTGGCGATCATTTGGTGACTGATAAATTCCTTGCGAAAAAGAAACTATTGTACCGAATTCTGAATCCCGACGAAGTGGCTCGGAAAGCATTAGAAATTCTTAGTAATATTAAAGAATATCAGGAAAGGCATATTAGCCGTGCGCAGAGACTAATGCAAGAAATGGAGAATCCCGCTGAAATTATCTTCTCCTATATTTCAAAGTATACAACAGACAAACTAGAAAAGCATTGAGAGTCAGAGAATTAAAGGAATTTAAAGAGTATCTACTCAAACGATGTATGAGGATTTTGTATGACAAGGACCCGAGAGCAATGGCGAACTTTCATCATGATTACTATACTAGTCTTTGTGTTTAATCCCCTAATCTTTACCTCTTCTCCGCTCTCAGCATACACTCCTTCGGTTGGTGACCAAACGCAGTATGATTATGGCTTCATCAATGTTTTACACAATCAATCAGCCGCAGATATCAATTATTGGACAGCTCTATCTTTGCTAGATAGTAACTATACGATGAATTGGCATCAACACGTCAATTTGTCAATCCGTGTCTCACACCTAACCCCCACATGTTGTGATATCCGAGCCTTCTACAATTTTACGGTAAACATCTTCAATAACGTTGTCACAGTATTCAATAGCAGCTGGGAGACAACAGTTATTCTAAATGGATCGGTACCGACCCCCGCACCCACTGGTGTGAACTCTGGATTAGTGGAATATCCAACAACACTTGGGCTTCCAGGATTTTTCTTAGACGATGGCACTTTAGGCTTAATCACAACAGGCTCGAATGTCCAGATTGGCTCAAGTCGTTGGCACACAATCACCCATTCAACCTTTTCATTAGATGGAAGTGAGCAGTTATGCTATCAACTCTTCAATCGTAGCTTATCTCCAGACCAATTAATTGAAACCACTTTTATCATCGACCAAGATATGGGGGCATACTACCAAGCAAATGAAACCACGATTATCACAACTAATTCCTTAGATACTGCTCTTACCTATTATTATCAAGTTCTGAATACAACCATCTCACTACTTCCCCCACCGAGCCCTTTACCATTCTACATTGTAATTGCGGTTGCGATTGTGATTGTGGTCATAGTGATCCTCATATTATTCCGACGGTGGTGGCGTCGTCGCACCCCATAATCAAAAGAGGAAGGCCCTGACCAAGCAACTCATTTTATGTTTTACAGTCTTCATTAGAAGTTTAGCAGTTTTTAAAACCGAGTCAAAACCCATTTATACGAACTTGCGAACATCAGGACGGGCTTGCTATGATACACCATTTGTATCATTTTCACAAAAGCGGACTCGTTTTGACCTCAATCAGTTTTGGGTCCATGGAAGTGAATGTGAGCCCTGAACTCGTTTCAGGATTCTTATCAGCATTACGAATGTTTGGACAGGACCTTTTAGCAGATGATGTCACAACCATAGAAACTGGTAATTTCCAGTTTGTTTGGGACCTTGCCGACCCAGTCCTTAGTGTTGCCCTTGCGGATCGAGAGGATGATGACGTCTCAATTATGGCAGTTTTGAAAACACTAAACGCACTGTTTTTGGATCGTTACCAAAAGGAACTTCGGCGCTGGACGGGAGAGATTGCGCCATTTCGAGAATTCATTCCCGTTGCTCGAGAGGTTGTTCAGGATTATTTACCCACCTTTGAAAAACCTCAAGATATTGAACTTCGACCAGCGATTATCCGTCTCTGGCGGCGTTTTGGACAAGGATTAGATATTCTGTTATATGGACTGCTTCGTGGTCTTCCGATATTAGCTGTTGGCCGCAAATCACGAAACCAGGCCATCATTCGTGCACTCCAAACGCTACGCCGCCGACGAATTCCCGTTATGTATTTTGACGATGCAGGAGCTGCGCTCCAAGTCTTACAGGATCGTCCAGCTAACATGTCCTTTATTCTAAGCCTCCCCAACCGAGCATATGAAGAAACTTTTGCCGATTCAGCCAAAATGGGAATTCGCTACATCTGCTTGTTGGTCGAAGAGCACATTGTATTACCAGTTGGATTTGAAGTCAAACCATTGAAAATTACGGAAAACGTCGCTCATGCTGAAAAGGTTCTTGGTGAAAGTGGAGCAGAGCTTCGGAACATTGCAGAAACGGCATTTCTAACCATTCGAAACCGTCTTGATGAGGTAGCAAATCTCCTTGCCTATTCAGAATCCATTCCAGATGATGAAGCAGCTCAACTTTTACGCTTGTCAAAGAACGATTTTTCCATCCTCAAGGAGTTAGCAATAGAAGGGGGATATGTGCGACGTGCCGGAAAAAGAACCGATCAACAAAAACGAATGTAATAAAGAAGAGCCACTAATTTTTGAAAAGATTCATGCCCTTCCCAAACGTTATTTCGAATTAATGAATCTAGGCAGTCAACTTGCCAAACAAGGGGAGTTCGAAAAAGCAACAACACAATTTGCAGAAGCGCGAAAAGAGGCAGGGCATATAATTCAACAGCTTCTAGAGATGCCAAAAGGACCAATAGCCCAGATGTGGCAGTTCTTTGGTATTCTCTGGGCCTTTAAGCTGATTAAGAGTGTGTTCTACTGGTTCCTTGCGAAAAGTGAAACCGCTAAGACACCCAAAGATCGCAAGGAGATCCTAATGGCAGCAGTGGGTACTCAACAGCTCGGAGCAGATTTGATTCCGGCTTTTGAGAACTTGAATCAAAGCTTCAGAGGAGAAGACCGTGATTTACTCCCAATGCTCGGGGAGGCGATTCGTAATTTTGAAGAGCGTCAACGGATTCTAGCAAAAGCACTTGAGGAACAGGGATTGGAATTTCAATTCTAAGAGGTCTTATTTTTTGAAAAAAGCCCGATTTATATAGTTTATAAGGAAAAGCAAGGCGACCCAAACCTTTTTAAAGGAAAAGGCGCCAAACCTCATTTTAGCGGCGTTTCTTCTTATTCTTTGAGTAAAGGAGAAGCCGTTTCTTGAAGTTGGAGGAAACAAAATTGGCTGTTGATAAAATCGTCAAAAAAGCAATCGCTGCCAAGGCCCATAAGATGGGTTTCAACGTTTCGGGTGACGCCTACAAAGCGATCGATGATGCCGTCGAAGCAATCATCACAAAGGCGACCCATCGGGCTAAAGCCAATAAGCGTAAGACCTTGATGGCTTACGACTTTTAGTTAATCCAGTAACGGTTATTAACTAAGAAATTATGGACTGGGACAATCTCACCGGCGAGTGTGTTGCGGGGGATTGTCCTCTTTTTTTATCTGCTCTAAGAGGATATTACCACTTATTGAGTGGGTTGTGAACTTTCTTTTGGAGAACGATATCTCATTAGAAGCGGGCTAAGAACATACTTTCGAAATAGTAAGTAAAGCGAGAGAAACGCGCCTACAAAGCCAATAGCAATCGCCCCAAAGTACATGAAAACACTGAGAAGACTCGGTAGATAGGAAAAAGTATTGATAGGGATCCCATATTGGTGGACAAGAAGAAGAATTCCGAAGGCAAAAGGGGTTGCAAGGGGCATAGTTAGAATTGGGAGCATAGTTACAGCAATTAACAATATAGATAGTACAATCCCTGCTATGGCTAATGAAATGATTACTGGATCAAGAGTAATCCTCCCAAGTCCCAAAAGAACGACGAGGTATTCATTGATATTCACGACAAGAGTCAAAACAACTGTTGCCATGCAGGTGCTAATTATCCAACTGAAGAGATACTGAACCCAAGAAGCTTGACCGGTTTCAATGCCAAAGAGCGAGAGGAAAGAAGCATTATATTTGAAAACTCCGGGTATCCGGTTTCGCATAATTAGGATGAAAACAGAGCTAAGTGTAAGGATTACTGTCGTTATGAGCATCCAGAGTTGGTGAAGGGCAAGACTCATCCTACAACACCTTGAATTCCTGAAGCCATTGGGTAGACAGGTTCGCTAAAAGTTTACGTATTGGAATTCTTTTTGTTTTTACCATAGAAAATGTTAGGCAAGCGGGATTTTTAAACTGTTATACCATTTAAGAAGTATTACAGCGGAGAACTATTTGGATATCGGAGGAACTGGTATGTCCTCAACATTGGATTCGTTAAATGAAATTTTAGAGGAGCTAAATAAATCTGGAAGAGTAAAAGCTAGTATTGTCGCAACGGATGAAGGGTTTGTCATCGCCTCAGCTGTGAGCCGGGGAGTCGACGAGAAAGTTGCAGCGGCAATGGGAAGCTTTGTTTTCAATACTGCAGACCGAGCAAGAGACGAGCTAAAACTTGGTATGATTCGCGATATCACTATTCGGTGTGAGAATGGAACATTAGTATGTAAATCCACTTTATTAGAGGATAACCGACCTGTAGTCTTAGCGGCGCTAGTACCTCGAAACACACGTTTCTTTATACGGGAAGTAAATAACGCCTTACGAAAAATACGTGAAGTTCTACGAGAGCTAGAAATCTAATTCGACAGAATCGGAGTCACTCGACTAATCTGGGGTTGTTGTGTCTGGACTTACTGAATGAGGAAGAACGGATACTCACCTCCCTCAGGGATGGAACTCAACTACGAGAATTATTACGTGCAACAATGGGAGAAAACGCGTTTCAGACTATTCAACTTCCTGAGAGCGTTCAGGATCAAAGTTTACTCCGCACATTAGAATCAGCTCGGCTTCTACACAAAGATGCCGACAGCTGGACCTTTCAGGGATATAGCAAGGTTCGAGTCGCCATTCGTGCTCTCCAGTTAGGTGAACCCAATCGATTAGTTCTTACAGCCTTGACCTGGCAGGAATTCGAAGAGTTTGTCGCCCACGTATTAACCTTTCATGAGTTTCAAATATGCCATCGGTTTCGATTTTCAGATACTCGCCGGTATGAAATAGATATCGTGGCAGGGCGACAGCCGGTATTATTTTGCATTGACTGTAAACAGTATGGGGTGCGATTGAATAAGGCTTCGAGTCTTCGCAATGCCGCTGATGACCAATTTCACCGAACCCGGGCCCTTGCAGATGCCTTCACCCAGTTCCAAGCTAAACTTGGCTGTCTCGACTGGTCAAATCCTGTTTTGATTCCAATGGTTGTTACCATGCTTATTGAAGACATTCAGTTTCACGAAAAAATTCCAATCGTTCCTGCTTCACTGTTGAACGCCTTCCTTCTAAAATATGAAGAGAGAGTTGATTCTTTGTGCACCATTGAACCAAGTTCTGGTCGACAATTGCGTCTTATCTAAGCAACCGTGGTGTTCCACCATTTTTTGCAATGGCGCAGTTGAGAATCCATAGAAAATCTTCGAGAAGCATCAGTAACTGATCGAGATTCTGATGAGATCCAGATGAGAGCATGGATCCACTTTCGTTGATTATTGAATGACCTTGTTGGACTAGAAATGTATGAATATGTTCGAGATTGTGAAAGAGTTGATTTAGCTCTGTCAGGCGTTCTTGAGTGATACGCTTCTCGCCAATCCCGCGACCAGGTCCGCGTCGTCTGCCTTGGTTTGTGGCTTTTTCACGTTCTAAAAGCACTGGAGATTTGACTAATTTATGGGGTTCGTTCATTTTTGGCCTCCTGCAAATTGATTAACCAGTAAAATGCACACTTCCTGTTTCTTGTAATTCACGGACTTCGGTTTCAACATAATCAAATGCGGTTGGGAGGTATTCGCGGAACCATTGCCATTGACCCAACTCAGAATTGAATTGGCAACGTTGTCTTACCTGATTCATAATGAAATCTTTCGCACCACTTCCATAGAATACGGCGGCATCGAATTCAGTTTGTTCAAGAAAGAGATGATTGAGCTCTCTTCCCACTTTAAGGGCTAATCCGGTTGGTAAACCAAAAGCGACGATACATCCTGGGGTTGGACGATTAAAAACCGAACCACCATATAGCGGAGCTTCTCGGCACCCTGTAAGAAAATTGCGAACTATCTCCTCACTCCCTTCGAGGATGATGAAGAGTGTTTCGTTGAGCCCAAGATGATACATCGACAGATCCGGACGATCAAACAACACATCTTGTGTGAATAATGCTTTAAGGTGCCGTCGAACCACGTGAACTGATTGCCCTAGAATCTGGGCGAGGTCTTCAGCGGTCGTTTCAGGAGTAACATGTGATAGAAGTTGATATGCAAGGGGGTCTAAATCAGCTGGATCGACATTTGGCTCAACGTAATTGTAGATATATGGTTGCTTTAGGATCTCACCATATCCTTCGCGGATTAGAACATCACGAAGATACCGGACCCAAGCTATCCAGCGAAATCGTTCTGCTACAGGAACATCTGCCTCGTGAGCGAGGTAGCTTCGAAGGTTATACCCGTTGAATACCCC
>JABXGX010000082.1 GCA_016550405.1 archaeon
AAAACATGGTCTTATTTGGATACATGTGGTCCCTTCAGTTTATCATGCTAAGAAATGTGAGCGCGCTGGCGTTGATATTGTTGTAGCCTCAGGACATGAAGGTGGTGCACATGTATCTTGGGATCCTGTTCATTCTATGGTCCTCGTTCCCGCTGTAGCAAAAGCTGTTAAGACGCCCGTTGTGGCTGCAGGGGGATTCAGTGATGGTGCATCCATGGCTGCAGCATTATGCTTAGGGGCAGTAGGTATCCAGATGGGCACTCGCTTCATCGCAACACAGGAAAGTGATTTTGAGCCAATTTGGAAGGAAGCGATTATAAATCGAGAAGAACGCCAAACCCTTGTTGGACGGGGACTCTTTGGTCCAATGCGATTTCTTCGCAATCAACGTGCGGAAATGCTTGTCGAACAAACCTTGGATGATGTTCCCCGGTTTTATTTGGGGGACCCTGTAGACTCTAACAAAGCTATCCTCAAGCTGGAAAGGGAAGGGTTTGTTGATTTAATTGATCGAAAAATGGAGACAGCCTTATTGTTTGGTGGTGAAGTTACTGGTCGAATTGATGATTTGCCTACAGTCTCTACTCTCATCCAAACAATAATCAACGAGGCAATTTCTACCTTAGAAGAACGGCCCAAGCAGTTTCTACACCCCTAACTGGGTGAACTAAATTTAATCTAATTTGTTAATTCTTTATGCGTTGTCATCGGAATTGCGCCCTTCGGTGCCACCGAAGATGGGCTTTCATTTTATCTTTTGGAATGAAACGTCGACAGTAGGGACATTTTACAAATCCTTTCGAGACCATTTCTAGGGTGTAACGATGACGTCTCCGTTCGGTCGCACGCTCAATATACTCTGCGGCAGCAAAGATCAGTATTCCTGCAGGGAATAAAATCAGTGCCGGAACAATTACCATTTGGAATGCTCGAAATGTTCGGTCCATCACATTGGGCATTGCTAACACGGTTGTGTGAGGTTCGTTAGCCACAATAATCTCAGATCCCTCCCGATCAAAATCAAAATTTGAGGTTAGAACTTGTTTGGAATTCTGCACGAGATTCCAAAGGATTTGAGCCTCCCAGTAAAGTGTCCTGAACTTCAAAACAACTAGTATTGGTCGGTTCGTTTCAAGGACATATCCTTCAGCAAGAAGTTCTTGACCTGGATTATAGGGATCAATATCCCCGATTTGAACTTTGTTGATTCCAGCTTGCATATTGTCGCTATTCCAAATCTGATTTGGCACCCAATCACTAGTCTCTTTGAACAGTGTGAAGATCTCTTTTCCCCTTACAAAAGTAACCTCATACCCTGGAATAAATGGCATAATTTCACCAATTGCTATTGATTTGATGATCTCAATACCAGAGTATATTTGGGTTGAGACCCAACTGCCGTTATCATATCGAACCATAACAACTCCTGTGTTATCACCGGCTACAACTAGTTCCATTCCTTTTGCACTGAATTCTAAATCACCTATGGCGGCACAGAAAAGCGGGTTTGCATCGACATAGGACTCCTTGATGTTCCATGTTCCGTTATTAAGGCGTGATGCAATGAAAACTCGTCCAGTTAGTGTACTTGAGGTCCAATTGAAAAATTCACCAATAAAAGCGATTTCATCTGATGCCGAATTATTGATGAGTTGTCCAGAAACCATGGCATTAGTTGTCCAAACAGGAGGTGAGTGGGGAAGCGATCCGATAATTTGTGTTGACCACGAAGAAGTTGTTCGGTAACTTAACAATAATGTCCCGTCTTCTAAAAGTGTAGAAATTTCGTCACCTTTATACC
>JABXGX010000083.1 GCA_016550405.1 archaeon
CGAAATCTTCGATGATCTGTGTATAGGTGTAATTACCCAGTTCTGCCGTGGGTAGAATCCTATACGTATAGTCATTAGGTTGTAGTTCACGTTGTACCAAAGTATAATTTTCAAGAGTAATTAGTAACTCCGAGACTGAATTCGCCACTAATTCAATGCTTCCAAGACTCTGGGCCTCCACAGAACCTAAGTTGAGATTTTCAAGGATAAACTGAGTAGCAGTAGTTTCATTCCGTTCATGTAAATGCGCTTGCGACGTCATCAATGTGAGAAGCCCATTGATATAATTAGGATCAACAATCGGAATAATGCCCGTTACAGGGTGACACGATCCAATTCGTGCAGCTGGGCCAATCGCTGCGATTTGAGACGCCATTAACAGGTAGGTTCCACCACTAATTCCCTGTGCTGCAGGTGGAACATAGATCATTATGGGAACTGGAGATGTCGTAAATAATTGCATAATTTGACTCACAGCACCCAACTCACCACCCGTGGTACTCAGTTCAATGACAACCAGCCGTGCATTCCTATTCTCAGCGAGGGTTAATAATTCCTGAATCGTAATGGTCGTAACGCCCGTGATTTGCCCTGAAAGCTGATACGTAATAATTGTTTCATCGGCTTGCATTGTCTCCGCTTGACCAACTATTGTGTTCGCAAGTACGATGCCAAGAAATAAGACACAGACGACTATGGCAAAATGTCTTGGTCGCAGCTCCCTTCACCTATGTGGAGCTAGAAAATCCAACCTAAAGAAGTTTCTGTTCGAACACTAACACTATTATTTAAAATAATGGAGGCGTACTTTTTTTACGAAAGTGAGAGAAATGAGAGGATTCGAATCCATTTCTATGATTAAAAAGAGCTGAGGAATCATTGCTTTTTAGGTTTTCAAGAATTTCTTAGATACCAATCTTGGTTATAAATAGCTTTTTAACAGGCTTGCTAATTCTGTAAAGAGTACTCCGCTTGGGAGGAATTTAATGAAAAAACCTAATTCTAAGCTAATTTTAGCGTTAGCTTTAACAGTCGTGCTGTTCTCATCAGCACACATTGTTGCGGTTAGTTCTGGTGGTCTCCACGCCTCTCCGCGAGTTGCCTTTGCTCCTCTGGCAGTCAGCAATTACACAGAGGATTTCACCAATGATAGCCTCGAAGATTCGGTGGCCACAACGGCTCTAGGATGGGGAACCGGAGTTGTTACGAATCAACGACAACTCGCTGTAACCCAACTTGATTTCTATAGCACACCAAACAAAATTGTCGATGTAGCAGTTCAGGGACGAAAAGTCTATGCAACTGCAAATAATCAGACCAGCATTTTCAATACCCTATACTGTTTCAACATTACCGACCCAGCTAATATTGAATACATGAGTCACAGGGATTCTCAACGAGGATTTCTTACCGGTGATGTCCAAGGTGATGTCTATTATAATGGTGGAACTTACCTTGGTGGTTGGGTAGGGATTTACAATGTTAGTAATCCCTATGATTTCGGTGGAACCATATTCATCACTAACCATGTCATTGAAGGACCGGTCACTGATGTTGAAGCCCGTGGAAACATCCTTTACGGAACTGCTTTTAACTCGGCAATTTCGCGTGGTCTTGTCATGTTCGATGTCGAAGATCCTTACAATACGGTTCGCATTCCGAATACAATCATTTTTGATGAAGCCTTGGGTCTCGATGTCGTCGGTCAACTCGCATATATCGCTGATGGAACTTTTGGACTCTTCATAGTAAATGTCAGCCAGCCTTATGCAGTTACTCCATCAATTGGCTCTGTTGATACCCCTGGTAACGCAACGGATGTTCTTGTAGATGGATCTCTTGCATATCTCGCAGATGGTCCAGCTGGAATTCATATAATCGATGTACATGATCCAACAAACCCAGCAATCCTTGGAAGTATCGATACCACCGGAAATGCCCGACGAATGGCATTACAAGGATCAACACTCTTTGTTGCTAATGGTGCTGGAGGAGTAGCGATCATCGATGTTTCCCTGCCTACTCATCCTCAATTGGTGGCAGAAATCGCCACTCCGTTTGCTTGGGATGTTGATCTCTATGGTGGCATTCTTGTCGTTGGTACTGATAATGGCGTCTACACATATCGGACTGGAATGGGATTGACCGGACTACCAGTAGTTAGCACCTTCACAGGTGGTTGGGATTATTGGGATATCAAAGTTAGTGGAAGCATTGCCTATGTTGCCACTGGAGCCACAGGACTCATGATCTTCAATGTGAAAGATCCTGCGAACCCAATCCTCCTAAATCATACATCTCTACCTGGTTCAGTGTGGTTCCGAAAATTGGATATAGAGGGAAGATATCTTTTTGTCTGTGATTACGTAAATTGGGTCTATACCTACGATGTTTCAGATCCTACTTATCCTGTACTGATTGATGCTTGGGGTGGTGCTCAGGCAACTGATATTGATGTAGTCGGTGGAGTAGCTTATGTTGCAGCAGGTCCCTTTGGGTTACAGATTTTCAATGTCTCTAATCCCTTCTCAGCAACACCAATTGGTTCATATATGGCAATCGGAAATGCAACTGCTATTCACGCCCAAGGTCCTCATGTTTATGTGGCTGATTCCACTGGTGGCGTAGGAAGTGCCATCTATATCTTTGATATTAGAAACATAGCTGCACCAAATCCAATAGGCATTGGGTGGACCAATCAACTCTTCTACGATCTCTATGTTGACGGAGACGTTCTATATACAGCTGATTATAACTGGCCTATTGTCTGGAATGTCACAAACCCATTTAGCCCAATCTTTCAAACCCCCGGTGGGTGGCTTTATGGGAATAACACTGTCTCTGCGTGGGGCTTTGGTCCTTACATGTTAAGTAACAATGAAACAGAGGGTTTGACACTTATCGATGCACGTAACATCAAGGGAATTCAATATATTGGAGTATCACCAACTGTTACTGATGTCCGTCAAATTTGTATTCATGGGGATTATGTATACGCTGCAACTCGTGACTCATTCGACATAATACATCTTTTCCAGAGTGCTGCAGGCACCTATCAAATAGGTACCAATATTGTCCGTTCACTGAATATCGCGAATACAACAGACCTTATTCAGAACGCCACACTCACTTTCAATGCCTATGTTCCTACGGGAACCAGTATTACTTTTGCTCTTTCAGCTGACGGTGGTCTCCATTGGGAATCTGTTACACCTGGTGTAAAGCATACCTTCACCTATCCAGGTTCTGATCTTCGATGGGCTGCCAACCTAACTACTACTCATGTTGATGCAAGTGTTCACCTTTATGGAGTCACTATTCAATACGAACATGCACCTGCACCTGCATTTATCCTTCCAGATTGGCTCATATACGTTCTCATTGCATTGGTTATTATCATCATAGTTGTGATAGTGATCGTTTTACTACTCCGACGGCGAAAATCCGGGTAGCAGTATCTCTGCTACCTCCCCTTTCTTTTTTTATGTCCCAAAATCCCAAAGCCAATACTCCGGTATTAAGTCTTCGGGATGAAGTTAATGATGAAACTGATTTTCTCTTTAATTTTAAATTTTGAGTCTTCAAGTTGAATCGTTTTTGGATCAAATTTACTATCAAATTTCCGGAGGGAAAGAAAACCTTGTTTAATGTGAGTCTGAACCTCTTTCAGACGACGTGCAACTTGGAGACCAGGAACATCATAGGTATCTCGAGCTTTCCCCACATCCCCCTTAAAAATGCGTTCGGCACCCCGAAACAGACTTCCACCAATACCAGTTAGAGAATGGGGTACTGCAAAGAATTCGTATCGATTTTCACTAAGAACTTCGGTAACTTGAAACTTTTCCTTTTGTGTTTCTAGGAGAGGGACAATGTCTTCGATAGCTGAATAGAGCTCAGATATATTTTTCGTCATAAGTACCACCAGGCAAATCTCCTGCATCTTTAAAGTTATAAATTCTTATCTGATTCTGTAATGAATTAGAGTCGACCGAAGGGACCCTTCATTAACGCCCAAACAACACGAATCATTAATTCAAATACATTAACTCCCCTGCCATACACTCCGCTAGGATCTGCACTTTGCGTATTGGTGATAAATTTACGCATTCCTTTGTCACGTTCGCCTATTCGGATGAAGAGATTACACCATCGTGTGAGGAAGGCCCGTTGAATCATTAGTTCAGTTTCAAACCGACCAATAGCCTGTTGCCATCGTATCAGGTATCTATTTAGAAAAGCATTATCAAATCGCTGATGTGTTAAGGCTTCAACGAGGGTTGTCGCTGCAAGTTGTCCGCTTTGCATTCCTGGAACTATTCCTGCACCAGTTGATGGGGATACAAAACCAGCCGCATCACCTACTAGAAGAATTCGATTCCCTTGGGTTGTGGCAATCGGACCTATAGTTGGACAGATTCCTGCTTCCAATCCCTTAATTGTTGCATCAATAGGGAGCATCTCCCGTTTCTTCAATAGTCGAATTAGCACTTTGAAATA
>JABXGX010000011.1 GCA_016550405.1 archaeon
AATCCACAAAATTCTTCAAATACGTCGAAACCCAGTTCATCAAGTGGGCAAAGACTCAAGACCATATTCGTCTTGCCATGGTCGTAGGATCTCGAGCACGTAAGACGGCACCAGCGGATCAGTGGTCAGATCTCGATATCGTAATCTTTTCTACAGATCCGAGCATTCTCATTGATACAGAGGAATGGGTAAACGAATTTGGTAATCCTGTTGTAACCTTTATCGAACCAACTGCAGGAGGGTCAGGCGATAGTTACGAACGTCGCGTTTTGTACGATAATGGATTAGATGTGGATTTTGCTGTCGATCCACTTAAAATGATACTTAAAGCCAAAAAGAATGGGGTGACACTCGAACTTGTTGAAGAGACTTCTAACGTGATTGGTCGGGGAATTCGGGTTCTTATTGATAAGGACCAACTCATGGAGGGGTTTCTAAAAGAATATAAGGCTATCAAAGTGCCCAAACCACGTCCCCCGACTGAACATGAATATCTTGAACGTGTCAAGGATTTCTGGTATCATGTCGTGTGGACAGCAAAGAAAATCCGACGCGGTGAATTATGGGAAGGAAAGGCCTGCCTTGATTGCTTCATGAAAGCACGGTGCCTTTTACCAATGATTGAATGGCATGCTAGTGCCACTCAAGGCCAAGCCTCCGATACTTGGTTCCGCGGGCGCTTCATGGAACGATGGGCAGACCCACGCGTTATTGCAGAATTACGCGGAGTTTTCTCTCATTATGATGAAGAAGATGTCTGGCTAGCACTGGCAAATACCATGCAACTCTTTCGGTGGATAGCCAAAGAGGTTGCAGAAAAATTAGGTGTTACTTATCCCAGTGCGGCCGATCAGTTCGCTAGTCGGTGGGTAGATACAGCATATTGGGATCGTGGACTAAATGACTAACCTACCCAATCTGTAATGAGGAACATGACTCTATCGAAATGAGTTATCGATGAGCCTTTGCGGATCGCACCTTATTATGAAAACTGTTCCTAGTGGAGGGCTGAACCCAACCCATGCCAATGGATCTGCTTTGAAGGTATAAAGCGCAATTAACACGGTTACAATGAGTAGGATAATGGCACCACAGAGAATTGTAGTTTTTTCCAAATTGCCTAATTTCAATTGATTTGATATAGGTAACCAAAGGGTTTAGCACTCGACCAGAAATTCACCGAAAGGTGAGATAATCTAGAATCGACGAGGTTTCTTCGGATAAGCTTGAAAGGGAGTTCTCGGTTCCATGCTAATCCAGTTGCTGTCTTGGTCCAAACATGATAAGGAACGCAGCAAATCAAAGGTGACCCACCGTGATACTTCAGGATAGCGCCCGTATTCCCAAAGCCCATAAGGTCCTTGCAAGTCCTTAACGAATTTCACGTTTTCTACAACACGTGGATCAGCGAGGTTTGCTCCAATCCGCCAGGATAGATCAAGCATCTGTCCAACATCATATCGTTTGAAATAAGTAAATCCGCCTCGTGGGGGTTCTGCACCCACAATGCGAGCAACTTCAAAGCCTAGCGTATGGGCTTGGCGCTGTTCTTGTGCCAGAAGTTTATCCAATCCTCGATGAGCTGGTTCACTTGTCCGCCGAGTCGGATGCAGCGCTAACGCACTGACAGCCGCAGTTGTATTAGTTCGGCATCCAAATTTTGAATGGGGTAAACGTCGATAACCGGCCGCGAATATGAGTTTGTCTTTGTGCCGACCCGAGGGCCAGCCGCCATCAGGGAGTTCTTCTTGGAGCAGCCATTCGTATGCGGCTTCTGCACGTTTATCTGTAGCGTATCCTGCCCACGCTAGTCCCAATAATGGTAAGGCTGTCTGAATGGGCATCGCATGATATTTAACGTCAGCAGATCGACCACCATCAAGCACCGCTCCTTGAGTGATTAAAGGGAATGCGCCATCGGCTTGTTGTTGGGAAAAGAGGAATTCTGACCCTCGTTCTATTGCTGGATGCTTAGAATCTAGCCCAAAATATCCTAATCCCATTAGTGCCTGGGCGGTCATTCGGATGCGTCCCAAGACCGCACCTCCTCCTTCACCAGGTCTAAAAGAACCATCCTTGTCCTGCAAGGCGAGAAAAGCCTGTACTCGTGGATCATCGGGTTGGAGTGTTCGTAGCTCTTTGACTTCAGGATCTGAATTAGGACGGTGTAATAAATCACGAAGCACCAGAAGCCGTAGGCTTGGAGAAGGATCTGCAAGAAGAAGTGGTATCCAAGTCATTCGTTCACCTCCAGAATTTCACGAAGATATGGTGCAGTTGGCGTCATCAAGTTGGCCACAGCTTCTGGAGTGCCTTCTGCAATGATTTTTCCTCCATCAGGACCGCCTCCAGGACCCAGCTCAATGATCCAATCACATGCTGCCAGAATATGGGGGTGATGTTCTACGACAATTACAGTGTGTCCCGCATCAACGAGTCTATGCAAGACTGTAATCAATTGGGCGACATCCTCCATATGAAGACCGACCGATGGTTCATCCAGAATGTAAAGTGTTGATTCCTTGGTTTTCTTTTGGAGTTCCTTGGCAATTTTAAGTCGCTGCACCTCTCCTCCTGATAACGTATAGCTCCGTTGATTCCACACGAGATATCCCAATCCTACTTCCTTCGCTAATTTAAGGGAATCTGCAATTTGTGGTTCATCCTTGAAATGTTCATAGATTTCGTCCAGTGTCAGTTGATTGAGTTCAGGGAGTGTAATTCCCCTAACACGTACATCCCATGCCTCTGGTCGATATCCAGTACCTTTGCAGGTTTCACATTCCACTTGTTCAGTGGGGAGAAACCCCATGTCAAGTCTAAGCATCCCTCGACCTTTACAAGCTGAACAACCACGGGTAAGATCCTTTGCACCAAGCCCCAGAGCTAGAGCATCGTCACTTTCAATGAATATCTTTACCATGGGCTTCAAGAGATTAAGGAAACTTGCTGGACTCCGAATTCCTCGCCGCGACTGGTCCACCATAATACAACGCTTTGGCTGACCTGTGATGAAATCGTGGACACCCGGTTTAAGGGGCTCTTGTGCAAAGGACGATGAATGGAGTTGTTTGAAGAGGGCTCGACCTACAGTATCAATGAGAAGTGTACTTTTTCCAGAACCAGAGACACCGCAGACGCCTGTAAATGTTCTGAGTGGAAATCTGACTTCATCGCCTTTTAGATTATTTTCACGAGCACCTTTCACAATCATCCAGTTTTGTGGTAAACGTCTTCGCTTCGTATCCATCCATTGCAATAGACTTGTTTCAGGTGAACTAGACTGCGATTTTTTAGGAAGTAACCATTTTCCTGTAATTGTATTTGCTTGAATGATATCAGCTGGGGTTCCTTCTGCAACAATTTCTCCTCCGAGTGCTCCTGCCTTGGGTCCTAAATCAATTACATGATCGGCTGCTCGAATAAGGAGGAGGTCGTGTTCGACAACGATTATGGTGTTGCCTTCATCGCGGAGTTCCTGTAAGGCTTCAAGGAGTGCTTCTAGCTCTGATGGGTGCATTCCTCTTGACGGCTCATCGACAAGAATCGTTATCGAGGTCAGATCACTTCCAAGAAGACTAGCCAATTGAATACGTTGAGCTTCTCCAGCTGATAACGTCCCGATTGGACGGTTTAAATGTAGGTAACCTATCCCGACCTGATGCAAGAAACGTAACCGGCGTTGGATGGTCGCCAAACTAGTTTCAACTAGCGGAAAGTCGCCAGGACTCGGAGAAAGCTTAGAAAGAATTGATTCCAGTTGATTTAACGGGAGTTCACTTAGTTCAAATATATTCATTCCTTCAAGGGTGACTGCTAAAAATTCGGGGCGTAAACCTGCACCGTGGCATTTGGGGCAGGTGACCTCATTTGTGTACGTTCCATGGATATCATAATGAAATAACCAACTCTCATCTTGGTAAAAGCCCTTCCATGTCCACTTGGTTTGCCGTTCTTTTCCTTTCAAGTGTCCAGTGGATTTACTGATGTATGTGAAATGGTAGGTTTGTCCATCTCCGTAGAAGAAGACATCCTGAGCCTCTTTTGACATTTCTTTCCATGGCGTTTTAAAAGGATCAAATCCATATCGCTTTCCTAGCTCAGGAATTATGGGCTGATCTTTACAGAGATAGGTCTTGGGCCAGTAGCCGGGTGAATACATCGCTCCGGCGCAAAGTGGTTTATCTGGATTTATAATGAGCTTTTCGGGTTGGGGGAGGCGCAAGGCTCCTAACCCATTACACTTCTCACATGAGCTTATCCAATGGGCTGAAGAGAAATGCTGGGGCTTCGCAATCTGGGCTGTAGCCTGACATTTAGGACATTGCCACTCCTTATCACGTTGCATGTCAGTTCCGCATTCAAGGCAACGACGTTTTCCCAAAGTCGCAAAAAGGTTTGCTAGATGAGCCCCGATTTCAGTTAACTCTCCAACACTATTCCGTCGAGTGAATTGAGGAATTTGGCTCCATAAATGGGCTCGATGCGCCGTAACCGTTAGAGTCACACCAAGTCCAGTGATTGAATCGACGATTGCTTCTGCTCCTTCACGGACACCTTGACGTTCATACATTGAAAGTGTCTCTAAGTATCTGCGGCGCGCTTCCGCTTGTAGAATATCTTGAACCAAACTTGATTTTCCAGAACCCGAAACTCCCGTCACAACGGTCAGAGATCCTTTCGGGATATCGACATCGATTCCTTTCAAGTTATTTGCCTGTGCGTTTCGTATTGCAATAACTGAGGGCTGGTCTCGTACTAGCTTCTTGGCACGTTTTTGTGGTTGTACTTTGCTTTCATTTTTTAATGCCTGTCCAGTCAAAGAAGACTCAATTGTTACAAGCTTAGCTGGTGGTCCCTCATATAGAACCTCACCTCCTCGAGGTCCAGCCCCTGGTCCAAGATCAATAATCCAGTCAGCTGCTCGCATAAAATCGGTGTTATGCTCGACAACGACAATGGTTGCTCCATGACGAACTAATCGGTCGAGTACAATTAAGAGCCCATTGAGATCTTTAGGGTGGAGTCCGGTAGAGGGTTCATCAAGCACCATAAGCTGGTTTGTCAGCTTATTTCGCCCTAGATACTTAGTAAGTTTGACTCGTTGAGCTTCCCCTCCTGAAAGGGTAGGAGAAGGCTGACCAAGTTCCAAATATCCTAGCCCTACATCCAGTAATGCGTCGAGGATTCGTTGGGCCGCTTCTCGTTTCGCAGAGGTAAGGTGTTTCGATTTACTCAGTTTCTCACTAATTTCGGCGATCGGAAGGGCATAGAACTCGGCGATATTGAGTTGCTCTTCATTGAATTCCACATGAGCCGAAAGAACTTCGGGGCTAAACCGTTGTCCTGCACACCCTACACAGGGTAACCATATCGAGGGGAGGTATTGCATTTTCACTTCGCTGGCGCCAATTCCCTTGCAGACAGGACAGGCGCCTTCAGGACGGTTAAATGAAAAATGTGACTTCGATAAACCGGTTGCTTCCGCAAAAAGGTCACGGATAAGATCCGCAAGTTTGGTATAAGTTGCAGGATTCGAACGGGGGTTACGACCAATTGGACTTTGATCTACTAAGACTGGTTTGATGTTTGGTCCTTCAATTTCCCCACATCCAATAGCTTCTTTTTTCGAAAGCGAGGGAACTAGAACATGCTCAACAAGGGTGCTTTTTCCAGAACCAGATACTCCAGAAATCACTGTCAGTCGGTTCAGAGGAATCGAGACTTGGATATTCTTAAGATTATGCTGGTAGGCGTTTTTGATTATGATGTAGCTGTCAGGTGCTAGGCGTGGTTCTGGGGTTGTGACTCGTTCGCGAAGACTGAAGTATTGACCTGTTGCAGTATCAGCGAGCCATAATTTAGCAGGAGATCCATTGAAGACGATTTCTCCTCCTTTTCTTCCTGCACCAGGTCCTAGATCAATAGCGTGATCGGCTCCTGCCGCTGCTGTTCTTTCGTGTTCAACAAAAATTACTGGACCTGCCAATTCTCGAAAGGTAGGAAGTAATCGGGCGATATCTGCGGGATGTTGTCCAATCGTTGGTTCATCTAAGACATGAATAATATCTTCTAATCGACTCGACAATGATATTGCCAAACGTACTCGTTGGGATTCGCCACGTGATAGGGTGGGAGACGCCCGGTTCAGCGAAACATACCCCAACCCAACTTTTTCCAATGCAGCTAACCGTCGCTGAATCTCTGAATGTAAACGCTTAGCTGTCGAAGGGAAGAGCACATTGTTAAAGAGTTTACAAGCCTCCTCAACAGAAAGCGCTAGCAACTCGAGTAATCGGAATCCTTCCCAACGAACGGAAACAGCCTGGGGATGCATTCCGGTCTCCTTGCACTGCTTACATCCTTCCCCTTTGCAATATGGGCATGGCTGGTTGAAATGGGTAGGTCGAAGTTCACGAAACCCAGCACCACACTGACTACAGATTTGTGTTGTCGTCAGCGTGGTAGAGGTTGCCTTCGATTGGGCCCGGAGTGCCCCTGTACCCATTGCAGTTGCTTGCTGTGTTAGTTCCCGTATCTGCTTTGCTGTTGACTTAGGATCAACAGTTCCAATGATAATTTCAACGGAATGGGGTTCTGATACTACGAGCGGCTTTCCATCCCATTCAAAACCATCCACGATAATCTGTTTGCGATCTAGTTCTTCATCTAATGCGGCAAGTAGGGTTCTATGGCTTCCTTGGATATTGTGCAGAAGCGGGGCATACACTTGTATGAGTTCTGCCTTAGCTAGCAGAGTTAACTGGTCAATTATCTCGTCTTCAGTCAACACTTGCAAGGGTTCATCACACTGGAGACAGTGGCGTATCCCAAAATTCGCATACAGCAAACGGAAAAAAGGATGCAATCCTGAGGCGGACGCAAGCGTTGATCCGGGATTTCGATTCAAGAGATTTTGACCAACAGCAATCGCTGGTCCCAGCCCAGTAATTGATTCCACTCTAGCCGGAGCGAGCCGTTGCCCCCCTCGTCCATATAGAAAGACATCCAGAAAACGTCGATTTGCCTCATGGTATACGGTATCAAAGACTAGGGAGGTTTTACCTGATCCTGAGACACCGGTTACAACTGTGAGTCCATCGCCGAATCGCACATCGACATTTTTCAGGTTATGCTCACAAGCACCCTTCACGTGGATATCCATCTATATCGTCCCAGAGTTATCTAAAAGGCGCTAATAGTGTTTCCAGTTGCACGAAAGTCTCCTTAAACCTATAAAACCAAACAGGGACTATACAAGAAGTAATTAGTATATTTTGTGAAAACCAATTTTCCGTGAACAGTGAATTCACATGGAAGACATACTGCTTGATAAAGGAAAGAAGTTACTCCTCATGGGCAGTAAAACCTTTGACGCCACTAAACTTCCAGAACTCGTGAAACATTACATCGATGCGGCCATCAAACATAAGATGCTAATCATCGTAGGCGAGGCAAAAGGTGCCTGTCGTCTTTACCAAGACTACCTTCACACGATTGGCTACCCAGAAGTAATTGTTGGTCATGCTCGTAGTCTCCGATATAATGCCGGTAATTGGCCTGATATCAAGTATGGCGATGATCTCCGTGAACGTGAGAAAAACATGATAGAGGATTGCGATACAGCCATTGTTATTTGGGTCAACAAAAGTAGTGTTATTGCCGGGAACCTTGAACGGCTCAAATGGTTAGGAAAACCCACTTTTCTTTATGAATGTTCAAACTATTCTGACCAAAAAGCAGCTGGCCCTCTTAATCCAAATCGAATCTATGAACCTTTCCTCTATCAGAAACTGCGAGAAAAGTATGGCGACCAACCAATACGTTAGTATAAGCATTTCATTAAGCGAAACGCAATTCCTGAGATGCTTTAAACTCTGTTGACCCACGCTTTAAATAGCATCATCGATTCGTGCCTGATGGGGATATCGATGTCTGAACATCTATACATACCATTAGAGCAGCTGGATCCTGGATTCCAGCAACTTATCCCGGCAGGCGCGACCATCCTCTATACCACGCGAGCTGAAGTACTCAAACGAGGAATGGGTGCCCACAAGAAATCCGGCTCTGTCGCGGTCACCGATCAAGGCATCGCCTTTCATGCTGCGAAATCCGGTTTGTTTGATGTCACATTAGTTTCAATGGCTGCTGGGGCACTCGCAGGGTTCATTCCCTGGGAAAACATCGAAAAGTTCGGTAACTACAAAGACAAAATCCAAGTCAAACATACCATGCCAGACAATCCTAAGAAGAAACTGGAATGGTTCTTCAAGTGTGAACGGTGCAAAGACCAAGGCGAAGAGAAGAAAGGCTTCGAAGCACGGAAGAAAGGCTTTGGCCCCTTCGTTGAAGGTCTCTACAAACAGAACAAGTAACCACAAATATCCAGGAAGAGGACTAGAAGGACTTCTTCTAGCCTCTAAATCTATTTTTTCAGCTGATTAACTTCGTTTCTTTGGTCTTCGTTTGATAGTGATCAGTTTTTTCAAGTCTTCGAGTAACGAAGAGTCAACGACCTGAATCCATAACCACTTCCCATCATGCAACTTCTCTGTGTTCTCAAACACCTCAATGATTGGAGCTTGGAATTCAGATTGTCTGGTCAAGAACCTGTCAATCTCCTTTTTTCCGTACACGATAAGAAAACTGAAACTCAATTTTTCCGGGAACAAGGACACAATGGTTTGTTTACTCCTCCGATACCGAACAAGCCACCCGTATTTATTCCCATAATACAGGATTTCCTTATCTAACTCATAATTTGAGGTAATATAGTCGCTCAGCTCGTTCCACGCCTTAACAGCGTTAGAATTTGCAATGAAGGCGATGAAATCTGATTCCGTGGGATTGCGTGTTCTATCAAACATTCGTTGATGCGCTTTATCTTCAGTCACTACCTTCTCCTCCTAGCAGTTCAGGACTCACCAGCTTTTCACTTTCTTTTTTGGAGTTACCCACCAATGCTTCTTTCCAGCTAAAAAGCCATCAACACCCTTTTTTTTCAAGATACTCAAATTCTTGTGGTGAACATCACCATGAGCGGGATCGAAAAATTCAAAGTGCTTATAGATCTTAAACTCTGATAATTCCCTGCATCCCTCAAATCCTTTCTTCTGAGCACATTTTTTCATTTTGCTGAAAGGTGGTCCACATCCGCCTTTGCATTGGTTTTTGTAACGCATGCACACACGCCCCCCAAGGTCTTTATACGCTTCGGGGCCGTTTTGGAAATCCTTGAAGAAGGAATCTTTCGCCAAATCTTTTCCAATCATGTCATACCGATAGGTTCGAAACTCTTTCCGTAAGTTTCGAGCTAAATCAGCAATGACACCAGTGTTTGACGGGCATTCTTTGCAATAGAGTTCATAATAGGCAGTCTCTTTGGTTTTCTCCGACATTATCCCAATCACAATCTGTTCGGTGCGAGTGTTAAGTAACAATCCCTACTTTTTATCCGATATTAAAGCATACAGGGTGCTCTGAAAGTAAATCGTTCAGGACCTTGCTCGATTAATAGATAAAGCACCCTGCAGTATTACTCCTGAAAGGTGAGTAAATGCCTGATGATGTTGTTGAAACGCATGATCTTTTTGGCTTGATTCTCAAAACACAACTCGAATCCAAGGACTCCATCTTTCATTTCATAGAGCGAAACGATGGATATATTGACTGTGCCAATACACAGCGGTATTTCGGCTCAAAGGAAGAGTGGCCAGCAAACGAACAAGCCGTTCTCGAATACGCCCAATCACCGGTCCTCGATATTGGCTGTGGTGCTGGCCGCCATGCCCTGCATCTCCAACAGCAAGGTTTGGAGGTCGTTGGACTAGATTTTTCCGAAGGCGCCGTCTACGTCTGTAAAAAGCGTGGCCTAAAAAAAGTTATTTTAGGATCGGCTTGCAACCTTCCATCCTTCAAACAGCCATTTAGCACTTTCCTGCTCTTATTCAATAATTTCGGTATATGTGGCGATCCAGCCAACACTATCACGTTACTTCAAAACCTCTACCGACTAGGGACACCCAACGCTAGGATTCTCCTATCCTATGCTGATGTCTCAAATACAATGAATCCCTTCCACCTTGCTTTTCATAAGCGCAATCTTGCAGCAGGTCGCCGCAAAGGTGAAATCACCATTCGATTCCGATACCAGGGATACATCGGATCCTGGTTCACCATTTGGCTTCCAACGCGGCAGGAATTCCAAGATACTATCCAACAAACCCATTGGCAGATTCAAATGGACCTTGAAAAGGAAGGATTCCATCACGTCCTGCTCGCCAAAGCAGAGTTGTAACTTATGATAATCGAAGGTTACTCACATTTTGGGGCAACCGAACGCGTAGCTGGTGCACTCCGTAATATAATGGACCACTACGGTGTTCTTGCACCCCACACAGGTGAACCCTTCACCGAAGCCCTCCTCATGGGTATTGGTGGTGGATTAGGTGCAGAATATTATGTCGGGATCCATAAGGGAATCGACCTATCCCGCAAAGCCTATAATCGGTTATATCTTCGGTTCAATCATACAAGAAACTACATTCAGAAGCAAGAAGATAACTACTTACCAAAAACTGCCGCACGCATCGGAGCCCATCTCACAATAAAGGAAACAGTGAGCCAGACGATAGCTAACCAATTTCTTTCTGAATCCCTGCAAGCTGGCAAGCCTGTAATTGTCAAACTTTCCATCTGGCAAGGGCTCCATCATCATCCAGCCATTCAGGATCGATACAAAGCAGACCCCGATGTCTTTTCCCCACTCCTTTATGGCGAGTTCATCAATTTTCTCCCCTACTATACACTCCCCTTTCCTTGGATTACGGAGCATCTTATCATCGTATATGGAATCGACGAAGAGGCTGAACGTGTACTACTCTCCGACTTTAGCAACCAACCTCTAACCCTAAGTATCTCCCAATTTATCGAATCTCGAAGTATAATGAAGAAATGGAAAAACCTCGCCTATACCATAAATCCTCCTAAAACTAATCCTGACCTTGCAAAAGCCATTCGACTTGGAATTAATGATTGTGTAGAGAGTCTCTTATGTGAGAAAAGTAGAGGTGCCAGTACACAGATAGGAACCAGAGCCTGGCGTACAATGGCTGTAAAAGTCGGTGACATTCAAGGAAAACGTGGATGGGTAACCCTTTTCAACGAACCTTGGCAGCTCTTTGATAGCCTCACCCAAATGCATGCTCAAATCGCCTTCTTCAACAGTGATGGTGGTGCTCTCCGTTCCTCATACGCTGATTTCTTAGAAGAAGCCAGTGACATCCTGAAGAAACCAGAACTCAAACACATCGCTCATCAGTTCTCCGATATCGGCATCATTTGGGATGAAATCGGCACTACTGCACTCAACGATGATGTCCCCGAACTCCTACATGCGAGACAAACAGCACTAGATTGGCATAACACCTTCAAAGTCCATGGAAGCGCCAAAACCAATTCTCTTGAAGCTCTCAGCATGGAACTTCGAGGGATTCGAGCTCAATTCTCCGAAAAATCCCCATTCACGCAGCGTGAACTTCTCATTCTCTTTGAAGAACTCAGCGCTCGATTATTTGAAGTCTATGATGCGGAAACGTCAGCGCTTAAAGCACTGCGACTAGCTATGAAGTAAAATCACTAGGTTAGATAACTGCTGGACAACCAGGGCAGGTGTGCTTTTCACGCATTGGACAGTCACTACAAACGGATCCACACGGTGGGGTAGTAAGCTTCGTTTCGAGAAGCCGGGGAACGAATTTCTCAGGAAAAGTAATGGTGTCAATGATAAACACGTCGACCTTCCGTGCCCCAAGAAGTTCAGGATTTTCAGCGGGTCCTTCAAACCACCACCTCAGTGATTCTGACACAATGGAGCTTATCGAAATAATCATGCCCGAAGTATCAGCTGTTACTAGATGTGGGCCGTTTTTCATTGCTGCAACGACACCATTAGCATTCGCTGAGCGATCATACTCGGTTATGAAAATACCAAGATATCCTTAGTCAAGGTATTCCTGCTCCATTAAGTTTCGACTAGGACGGTCATATCAACCTTGGAAAAATTGCGAAAGGCTTGTTTTCCATGTTTTTTCTCTAAGGCTTTTCCGTATGCCTGTAATGCTTTCAGACTTGCTTCTCCACCCGCCTTCTTGGTAAAACTTAGCTTCATCTCCCATCCTCGAATCCGAAGGTATCCCGTCGGCACTTTCCAGTCCTTAGCTAGTTTCACAATTTCAGCCTTGATGCCCTTCTTAGCAAGATTGGGGAAAATCACGTTTTCCAACGTACTCAAGGACATTAATCCGGTCTCACTTCCCCTATTGCCCTTATATGTTGCCGGGTCAACAACAAGGGCTAACCCATTTGCCTCTTTTAAATTCCCATGAATGGCAAATATCAAAAGAAATCGAAACAAGTATTTCACTCGATTCTTCAAACGTTGTTGCTGAATTGCTAAATCTGCATCCACACCTGAAAGAGTGGTCTCGATCAAAGTTTTCAATACAGTATGAAGTTGTTTAAAATCACTTGCTTGAGGTTCAGTCAATGAATCAGGAAAATCCATAACGTCAGGCTTCAAGAAAGGAAGGGTCGGCGCTTCAACTATCTCATCAGAGTCTAATTCTGCGCTGATCCGTTGTAACCTGTTCAGCGCCTCGAATGGTTCGATGTATCTATGATATTCTTCTTCAGTCATTGGTCGGCCATGAATTTTCTCATAGGCTTCCCGAGTCCAAGTTCCTCCGTGAGCTTGTTCAAAGTCACAGGGGAATCGTGAACAATAGGCACAATTCTTAATCCCCATATTCACCACACATTGCCGCACCTGACATCCTTTTCGAAAACGTGCATGCCAGTGCGTGGCATCCTTTTTACTGATTTTTTCGTCGGGCGTCAAACACAATAAACAAGGCTTCTCTGTGGGAGAATAGCCCAAGACTGCTTTGGCTTCTTTTCGCATTTTGGGAAACTCTTCATCAGAAATGTGCTTCCGTGTGATGGGAGACCAAGGGCATTTCGCACAGTTCATCCCGCATTTGGATACAACTTCACTCATTCCTAATCACCCAAAAAAAGGAGTGACTCCCAGACCCTTAGGAGAATCTCCTATATAATCAGGGAGTCTTGTGGCAAGGTGAACCCGCTAGATTGCTAAGTAATGGAAAAACGGTTTCCCACAGCCTGAAGCGGATTCAGCCATTTTCTTCTGGTAAATCCTTAGAGTAAACCCAGCATGTGGTTCTTCTTGTTCCCCTATCTTCCGATATCCTAGTTTCTCATAGAAGTGGTGATTCCGTGTATGCCATTCCGGAGTATCCAGAATCCATCGTTTTGTTGGAAACGTTCGATGCACATGATCCATGACTGCCGAACCGATTCCTCGATCTTGAAAGTCTGGATCGAGGAAAATTGTTCCCAACACATTAGATCCTTTCTCGGGATAGTCAGTGAAGATGAGGAAGGCTCCAATCAATTGATTGCCAAGAAGGATTTTCCAGCATTTTCCTTTTTGCATCCATTGCTGAAAGAAGCGTCCATCATTGTAGCCATCTGGGCCACCTTCAGGTTCGCCCCGGAACCGCTGTGAATCATCATCAAAGCTCCGTCTCATTACCTCGGTCATGGCAGGAATATCCGCTTTAGTAGCTCGAATATAATGAAGCTTTGAAAGGTCGGTTATCAGGGTCTAACCTCCTTGATGGGCTGATACAGATCTAACACTAGCTCTTCAAAGGGGACATCCTGATCGTGCGGTTTCTCCAGACATTGCCGTGATTCATCATTCTCATATTTCTCACTGAGAATCACCCAGTCCACGAGTTTTTTCCAGGATTCCAAGTACCCATGCTTCTTTCCGAAATCTGATTGAAGTTCTTCCCAGGGTTTACAGGTCGTTACAGCGAATAAGCCGCCTTCATAATCCTTGGCTTCGATTTCATCTTCACCCTTAAAGTGGGCACCCATCCGAATCCAGAACTCGTATCCATATTCTTCCTGTCCTGGTGAAGGATTCGGGTTGTTGAATCCGAAAACGGGGTGTTTATTATAATCGTCCAAGAGTCCTTGAGGTGCAGCCCATGCCCGCATTTTTTCCCACGCATCAACCTCAGGTGATGCACTAAACGCTCGAGCGCTTGCGACGCGCATAGGTTCGAGTTCTACTACTTGTACAAACAAATCTTCTATCTCCTTCTCCTTGCGTAAGGCATAGATCTTCTCGATATAACGCTGTGTATTGGTTGAATGCAGCTGTTCGTATCGGTCCGACTCCAGATACGTGGAACTAATCACGGTGAGTAAAGCCTGACCATCGGGGGTAATTTCATACTGCCCTCGGCCGGTCTGTTTAATCACATCGGCTTTCACGAGTAATCCCAAGTGATGGGATAACGCTGTTTTTGCTAACCCGCTGACTTTCCGTAACTCGCTGAATAACCGAGGTCGAATCAACAAGGCAGAAAGAACACGTAACCGCTTCTGGTTAGCGAGGGCTCCCAGCACAATGGCCAGGTCTTTTCCAAGTTTTCCAGTCACGTTCCATGTGGTTTCAGTGTCCATATCGTTCATGAGAAGATCCCAGCAGCTGAGCTGGGTGCAGTCATCCTTTTTATTTGTTTCTGGATATTTGAACATAAGACCTAATAATATTGAACAATGTGGGGTTCAACTACGCTCAAAGAGATTTCCGGAGGACATAGGTTCGTTCAATATTTCCTTCAAATCCTGGCATTTCCCTACATCCACCTACTTGGTAACCTCGTTTCCGACAAATCGCAAGAGCTGCAGGATTATAGGCATAATAGGCAATTTCCGTAACTCCCCTTGTTCGCATGAACTCTTCAAAGAACGCAAAGAACTTTGAGCCATATCCTTTCCCGCGATAGACCTCTCTCAACCAAACCTCATGAAGCTCCACAAATTTCGCTTTTCCTCCAAACAACCGACGAAGGATTGCTTGATCCTCAGCATCTCGAGAGTCACCCTTTCGGTGTTCATCGGTCGAAGAATCATGCCAGATGGTATGACCAACGATTTCACCGTCTTTCCGCCAAATAATCAGGTATTCGGGGTTCAGCTTAAAGTACATCAAGCCATTTTCTCGAGATTCGGTCTTTTCTTGTACTAAAGCATAATATTGTTCGAACTCGTTAGAGTCACAGCCTAACTCAAATTTCACAGACATTCCGCATACCTCCAGTAAGACCCACTTTCTATCTCCAATTACCGTATAAAAATATGAAACCTACTCATGGGGTAACACAAAGTAGATTGCCATGCCAGACCTTGACCATTACCCACTGTCTGTGAATTTATCTGTGCCTACTCTGCCTCTTACTGTGTGGCAAATTTTAGACAAGCATACAAAATGAGGGACGGATCATAATTCGCTAGCAAGGCCTAATCCCACACGTCTTGCGAGTTCGAGTAATTGCGATGAATTTCGAACCGCATCACGGCCATCCGAACCGGGTGCAAGAACTGTAGCAATGTGGTCCATGCCTAAATAACTGAAGATATCTTCAAACATGGCCACGGTATGCCGGGCATAACTATCTGATCCGCCACCCATTGGAATAGCGATAACCACCTTTTTCCCGCGGAAGGTTGTCCGACCAATACTGATCCATCGATCTAAGAATGCCTTGAATTGTGCTGTTGGTCCCCACCAATATATCGGTGTACCTAACACCCAAACAGCACTTTGCTTCATTGTGTTTGCTAGACCGTTAAAGTCATCTTCTTGGATACACTTGTGAGTCTTAGAACAGCCAAAACACCCCTTACAGGGTTGTATATCCATTTCATCTAAGATTTCCAATCCGGTTGACGCTCCAGCTGTCTCCGCACCTGAAAGAATCTCTTTTATTAGAGTCTCAGTGTTACCTTTCCGACGAGGGCTGCCACTTATCCCAAGAACTTGCGGTGGGCTTGACATCATGAGCGCTCCGTTACTTAAATTCCATTTTACAACAGGGGTCTCCATCAAGAATGCTGCCAACACGTTTCATCTGTATGTCTGGATTGTAAGCTTTGAACAAAGCGAAATCTACTTCACAGTATAATCGGCCAAGATCCTCAACTCCACGATCCATCCAGGCTTGAGCATAGCAGCAGTAGGTCGTACCTTCCTCGTTAACTTCCCAACCACTTGCAGGGAGATCATAATGCTTGGAGAAACTCTCAATTGTCAGCTCAAGACCTGCTTCTAATACTTTCTCCCTTATCGCTAGACCACGTTCCGTTCCATAGTTATGGACTGCCTTCAATACAAGATCCTTGCCAGTAGTTTCACCTAATTCGTCGACCAATGTTTTGGCGAAATGGTAGAAGAGTAATCCAAATTGGTTTCCGACTTTACGGACTTGTTGCGCACATTCTTCTTGTGAAATCATCTCTGTCATCATCGATTCACCCTAATGGTGTATTACTCATAGCTTAGAGGATTATTGGGCTTTTTCAGGGTTGTTTTGATATTAAACTGCATATTCCATTAGAAAAGCTTATATCATAGTACAAGACAGTTTTCTCAATAACTGAGAATATCCTGTCGTGCACTGCCCTCACTTTAACTGAGTTGAGTCATCACGCTATCATGATAAAAAAACTTATCCTTCACATGGTCACAACCAGTGACCTCGTCTGGTGAGTTCCCCTTTAATACACTCACATAGGTGCGTCTATCGAAACAGGATGTTCTCTAGCCGGTGAAAAAATGGGTCGTTATAGCCGTCTGCTCGGATTCACTGAAGCATCACCAAAAGCGACGCATCTAGCCTCAGTGGTCTTGCTATTAGGCTCAGCTTGGTCCATCGCATTTCAACTCTCAACCACCTTTTGGATGATATCTATTGCCACCGTACTCGGTGGTGGTGACTTTCTATTAGGTATGGCGATGGTAGGTATCCTAGTCATTATTCGGATTGTCGTGCAAGTTATCTTAGACTATCCTACCGGTGGACTCGGAGACCTCATCGGACAACGATGGATTATTGCTTCAGCTCTCATCTGCTATGCTATCGCCTTCTGGCTAACTGCTTATGCAGTAGCTGTTGTTTATGTTCCCTTTTTCGTGTTTGTTATCATTTATGCACTAATGGGATTAGGCGCTTCACAAGAGAGTGGTGCCATGCCGGCTTGGTTTGACAACAACTACCGAGTAGCCATGCCCAACGACAAAGATCGCAAACAATATGGCGTATTCTGGTCACGGGCGGGAATGGTCTTTCAGCTCATCTCGACCCTCGTCCTTATCCCTGGAAGCCTACTAGCCTTCATTCTTGGGCGCTATTGGGTCTTCCAAGTCCAAGCAGTATTCTTCGTTGTTTTAGCCGGTCTAGCCCTAATCTTTATTCGTGATTTCCCTGGCGCGCGGAAAAAAGAAGGTGAACGGTCCGGATTCCGCGAATATGGGCGACTCCTCAAGGATGGAATCCGGTTCATGGGCTCCTCGAGATTTGTCACCTTCACTATGGTTGGTGAAATGCTCATGTGGGCCATCGGCATTGTCTGGTGGGAGATCCTCCTTTTTCCCCTTTATTTCGGATATCTCCTGAGTGATATTGCAGTGTCTGCCTTCAGGACGTCCATGTTTGCTCCGATGGTGGTTGCTCAAGAACGGAGTGGAGTAGTCTCTCAACGCTTTGATCAAAAGAAATGGATTCCCCGGTTGCGCTTCATTCAGTTTGGTAGTATCGCCTTCTTCATGGGTCTTGTGGCCGTTACTGCCTTCTTCCCCTTACCCACATCTACAGCACAATTTATCCCGGTATTCATTCCATTCACGGCTTTGCCCTTCATGGTGTTACCACTTGCATCGATTATTCCCATTGCATTGATTTGGGTAATATTCGTTGGGACAGATGCTCTCGGTCGAATCGCAGAAGTGCTAAGCGGACGAATAATGTTAGATGTCTTTCCAAACCGTATTCGCAATTGTATGTATAGTCTGCGACCAACCATTGCGTTTTTGCTCTCCATTCCCTTGATCTTTGTAATCAGTCAACTCCTGCCAATCTTTGGATTCCCACTCGTCTTTTTCATAGCTGCCATCATAGCCTTTACAGGGGCGATACTGATTCGTAAAGGGTTCTCCTACCCGATTCCAAAAGACGAGTCAATCGAGGAAATATTAGGAGAAATTTCAGATGAATTCCCCGAAATCCCAGAAGCGGGTATTCCAGAACTCCCCATTCCTGCTGAAGTGCCTGCTCAGATGCAAAAAGATATTGAGAAAGCTCCTGTTATCTCCGACAACACTCGAATGGCTGAAGAAACAAGTGGGTAATCCGTTTCTTTCTTAATGTTCTTTTAGAAATCTTTGATTGGGAAGGTATTACCCGGCTTTTTGTAGGTTAGATAAAATCCTTATGTTTAAAAAGCATTATTCTATTGATTCTATATAGATATGGGGTGAAACGCATGCACACATGCCGATACTGTCGCCATACCCTTTGTAACCAGTGTCGTAAGCTCCAAGCAGCCAAGGGTGCAGGCTATTGCTGCCAATGTAACCGGACTGGATTCATGACTAAACCCAATGCCGCCATTGTCATCCAATGATTTACCAAAACGTGTCAGGTCTTGGTTTTAGGTGGCCTGCTGCAATTTTGCCCATTTATTTTCACTCCTGCTTAGATTTCTTTGGATGCCAAGGCGTTCGACGAGGTATCCATCGGGGCACATTTGTTTTATAGGTTCGATACTCGTTGCCGAAACGGCGTTCGAGGTCTGGTTCCTCCCAACGGACAAACCAAAGATGATTCATTGCCCAAAAGAACACGAACCAAAGGAAGATAAGCAACGATCCAAAGGCGATTGCTTCACCTAATAAGACTAACAGAACCCCCATAATCATGGGATTGCGCATATACTGGTAAAGCCCCACTACGACGAAATGCTGTGTTGGTGCCCACGGGGCGAGGGTGCCTTTTCCGACGCGGGCAAAAGCCCGATTTGTTTTATATTGGACAATGAGCCCTACTCCCATTGAAATGCCTCCAACTAGGATGCTGAACCAAGAGACGGGGTAGAGCAGAATCCAGGGCAACCCAATCCATGTCGATAATATTAGGAGGACTACTGGGATTAACACGGTTACACTAAAGGGAAGAAGCAAAATGGCGGTTAGATGTTTTCGCATAGACATCGTAGGTCTTGCCAAGCTCTATTCTTCATTCAAGATTTAAAAGCGTATAAACTCCATTAACCTTCCTGGTGATATTACTGACTAAGCTAGCAAAGAAAGATTTCAAGAGTCCCATTGCATACGAACTCGCTGGGCAACTTGAAAGCATGTGGACCATGATCCGGGAAGCAATTAACTTGGTTTCCGATGAAGAATGGACCCATGGCATTCAAAACGACAAAGATTGGTACTATTCCCTTCGTGTCTACCATATTATTGAAACTGCTGAATTCTACTCCCGTGATACCCATCAAGGGATGCAATGGGGCGCGCGACTGGGAAAGGTCAATTGGTGGGAAACCATCACTCACCAAGAAGCGGCTACAAAAGTCGGAAAAAGTGATATGCTCATCTATTCGGACGAAATTGCGAAGTACATCAGAGATAAACTACAGAAATTCTCTGACCAAGATCTACTGGAGCAGGATGGGTTCCATTGGTTTTCATCTATTCTTATCAAATACGTGTACCTTATTCGACACAATACCTACCATCTTGGTGAACTTACCCAGTTCCTTCGATTGCTTGGGAAGGAACGGATTAAATGGGACTAAACGATTTTGAAGATTACATCTCAGTCCACTATATAACGACTAAAGGAGAAATCCAGATAAGTCAATAACCATTATATTCTGCCTAAAAGTGTCACAATAAGGTGCAAAAGTGTCAGAATAGCACGATTCTTCATGTTTCAAGCTTCAAAGAGGTGCTAATCCGGCGCTGCATTCGCTTAGCACATCGGTTGTCATGACAACTTCGCAATGGTTCCAGTGGACAACCCTTAGAGAAGCTGAGCTTATAATATTCTCTGTCTCCTCAGTCACCATCAATAGAAGAGATGCCGATAGGGTGCTAATCGCCTTCTGGTAATAGTTAGATATCGGATATATCCCTTAACTATATCATCGGTTAATGTATCGGTTGCCAGAACACAAACCGCCTCAACAACGGTTGACAATTCATGAGGGAGTTGATAGCAACAACAGGCAACTCATCAGAGTATGCTTCACTTTCCTTATTAAAAACTTCAATTAGCCCTTTATCAATTACCAGTTTATGAGTAGTTTATCCAAATTCCGAGTTCCCCTAATCTAAAAATCGTCGAGATTAAATCAACCTCTAACAGGTTCAAATGCTACTAATTCAAGACGATCCGTAGCCTTATGTGGGAATATCGGAACCAGTTCTATCCATACATGGACAAGGGCTCCACAAATTTAACAAAAACTCCCTCAAGGAAGACGTTCCCACCTAATGTCATACCGTTTTCAAAAATGAAATGAATCAGGACCGAAAACAGTACCCGGGACCCTCGGACAGCTACCTTCACTTTCAAAGATGTAACTAAACAACTTTGATTTAGCAACTAAGGTTTGCTCAAAGGGAAGTGGTTCAAATCGGCGTTAATCAAGTGGTCTGAGCAGAAGTCCATCTACACATCTACGGCAAACCTGAGGCGAGTTCTATCTGTTGTGCAGCCATCTAGGTGGCAGGTATCTCAGAAAATCAGATTTATATTTCTGGACGCGACTTCGATAAAAGCGCTCTTTTCGAAGTGTTTTATGGTGAGCTCAAAACCGCGCCAATGATTAGGAACTGTTCCATTAACATCGAATGTGAAGTCGCCGATATCTTGGATTATGAACAAAACGAAGGCATTATTGGACGCGTCGTCAAATCATATATCAACCCCGAATGCCTCACCGATGGGAAACCGGATATGCAGAAGGTCCATCCCATCATTTGGGCATCAGGTGGAGACTACAACTATTACCAGCTGGGGAACCGGATTCACATAGAAAAAGAGTAGTCTAGGTTCACTTGCGCCGTCTCACCCATATGGGTTAGCACTTCTATCTGCATCGCCATCTGCCCGCTAACCATATGTACAGCACAAGAAGGAAAACTAGCTTTTGAGGGTTAGTCTCGATTACAGTGTGGTTGGCGTTTAATTTTCCTCCTGACAGGAACAGCGGGTCCGCCAGCGAAGTTTTGGTCATTGGACCGGGCTGTACGGAATTCACGGTCGTGGCATTTATCGTTGACTTGTCCCAGCTTCAAGGCCCGTTCCTTGAGCCACGACGCCCAATCGCGTTTCCCTGATCGTTTCAACTTTACCGGCTGTACTGGCATCGTGAAGTGAACTCCCTCAAGGAGCACTCTAGAACTCAGCGAATTTAACTTTTCGTGGACCTCTGCAGAGACACTCAAGAAGCGAACACAATCCTAGAAAGATCCGTTGTTCTATACAGAATTCTCGAGCAGTCCTGAAATAGTGATGTTTATGCGATTCACTTCAAGTCTGTGGTGTGGTTCGTTCCCAGTGGCAAAGGCTTGCTAGTTATTAGAGGTGTATAGCGGAGTCCAATCCACAGAAAGTCGAAGGTAAAGATGAAGAAAACCAGAAGGATTCCGGGGATGAAGAGCACCAAGGGATTCGTCATGATTACGCCGGCGAACATGAGGTCTTGAACCACCCAGCCGAGGTTCCTCGAGAAGCCAAAGCCCATGAATCCTGCCACGAAGGCGATTGCCCCACCTACCAGGCAGTAAAATACGAAGAGAGGAAGCAAGGACTTAGCCCATTCGCGTGGAACGCTGGCACCTTTTCCAAGATTCGAGTTGCTGATTTTCCGGATTACTCCGGCTGAAAGGAGTAAGCCCACCGTGAGGGTCATTTGGCCAAAGGTGTTGATGTAGAGGGCGGGAACCACAGGTAAAATGGCCAAGGTGAACACGATGAGGGAAAAGGGGAAGGCTAGCAGGTAGTTGAGGGGCCAGGAGAGCTTTGTTCGGAGGGCATAGTATGCCCCTAACCCGATAAGGCCACCCAACACGGTGGCGATGAGGCTAATTGTGATGCTCTCCATGAGCAGAGGAAGCAAGCTCATTAACGAGTATTCTAGGGGAGCGGTTCTGGGCCAGGGTTGAGCGGTAAAGTAGAACTGTCCGCCGATAGCTAATACGACGAGACTGCAGACGAGGACGCCGCCAACAATGATGTGGGGTCGGCGAAGCGTTGATTTTTCCAGTGGGATGACTTGTTGTCCATGGAGTTCGACCGGGTCCCGGGAGATAGTCCACCGCAGGATCCCTTCTAGGAGGATAGCAGCTAATCCAAAAGTGAGAATGTAGGTTACAAGAATCGCCAGGAGTCCTGGGAAATTCATCATGAAAATATAGTCTAATAGTCTTCCCCCAATCCCATACCAGTTGTAGTAGATTTCAACGGGGACGGAAATGGAAACCGTCCACACCAGTAGTCGTGAAAGCCCATGGGATAGCGGTGGCAGTTCATCACCAGGCGGTTGATAGAAGTAGTGAGTTGCCACCGCGACAGAAAGGAGGGTAGTGAGCGTTGCTGGCACAATGAAGTGCCAGCCATAGTCTAATAATTGACCAAACGAATCCAAAGAACCGTACAAAACGCCATAGGTGCCACTGAGCGGGAGCAACCCAAGGACACCTAGCTGGAGAGCCCCCCAGAAAAAGGCGAGGGCAAGCAGTATCCACAGGGATTTCGAGAACACGATGTTGTACAGGTGTCGTTTCATCCCCTCGAGGGGGGTTGTCGCTCTGCGCCGAACCCAATAGAACACGATGAAAATGAATGACACAATGAGGAACGGGATAAGGACTAACAGCAGGGTATTCGGGAACCGATAACTAATTGACTCTCCGACGGGACGATACCCTTCAACGAAAGAAGCAGTTTGCAATAGCCGTCCGGAAAAGATGTTGAAGAGAAAAATCCCGTACTGGATCGGTAAGGGAGAGGCGAACCCCCAGAGCGCCTTGATGAAATCAGACAGCTCCTGCATGTTTACCGCCATGGGCCCTGAAATAAACAGCGCGACGGGGTCACCCGGGACGAGGCGCCAGTAGTAAAACAAGATGCTCGCCACAATGACCAGCGCGAGAACCGGCTTCACCACCAAGTCAACAACCAGCATCCACATCGTGCGCTTCGTCCATTTCACATGCGGCTCTAACAACGAGACATCTTCCATCAACGATTCTTCAGCGTCCAAACCATCCACCCACTAAACAATCCAAGATACACCCCCGTTACTAAAAACACTTTTGATTCTCAAGCATCAATACCAACGAATACGGTAGTAAACCTGCTGAATATCAATAACGAACCCATGACGAATGAAGCAAAAGGACTAGCAGGACACACCACCCAGCCACTAACAAACTATTCCTCAAAGTTCTGCAGCACTTATATCGTTTTACAAAGATGATTCAATACTTCGATGTGCATCACCTATGCCAATTCACTCTATGCACCGCACAAGCTAGGCAAGATTAGTATAGCAAAGCACCATAAGAGAAAAAGACGAACCAAATCATACGATTACTTCTTTTAATAACTCTTTAAAAGGGAGAGAGTAGAAGACTAATACACTACCTAATGGGGGAGATTCAATGAAGAATTGGATTGGACGGATACCGATACTCGTATCAATTGTAATTTTGTTAGTGATTGGCGTGAATTTCCAACCGATTCGGTACAGAACAAGTGTGCCATACA
>JABXGX010000084.1 GCA_016550405.1 archaeon
TCTCATGGCGCATGACGTTTATTTCACGGTTTGTTCCCGAGACTCGGCCGTCCTCAATAACAAATCCGCCTTCAACTATCGTCCAGCCATCTAAGACGCCATCATCAAAGTCGTCCGTCCATTGGATGCTCGCGGAGCTTGATTGTGAGAATTTACCGAGGCTCAAAAGCAGAAACAGCATCAGGACTAGAATTATTACGAAGCGTTTTCGCATGACATACACACTCCAGAAGTGACTTCCAAAAACTGAGGCCACTCCACTAAGGAGAAGTGTGTCTTCGTGGCATATTAACCCGTGTTTGGTGATTGGTTTACAAAGTGAACGTTACTTATAAAGCATCTGAACGGTTTGTCAACCGAGGATGCGTTGCCAGAACCGTTCGTTTAATCCCGGGTAGTAATGGTGGGCAAAATAGACAATGGGTTGAACAGACACCACATCTTCGAGTTCTTTGATTCGTTTGATGATTTCAGGTGAATAATTGGCGATGTCGACCAAGAACATCGAAAAGAGGACTGGCGCCGAAGCACTGGCGTGGCTAAACCAGTATTCCATGGGATATGTCCGTTTTAGAAAGGCAACGATGGATCGGCGTGTTTCATCGCCACCTTGAAACTCGGTGCGGGCATAGAATCGGGTTGCCCCACCTTCGGCGACATCACCATCGGTGCGGGTATGAAAACATTGTTGGGCGGTCCGATAGTCGCCAATGCCGTTTTCGTGGAACATTTGTTCGTCAGCAGAACCTTCGGTGCCAATTAATTCGGTGAGCAGTTTTCGGACCCGTCGTTGGGTCATACCGGTGTGTTGGGCAATGTCTTTGACCGGCATGCGAACGTTTTCGCGCAAGCAGCGAAGGACTTGGAGTTGCATGGATGTGAGGGGGCAGCGCTGACCTCTTTCGATTAAAATCGTATGAAATTCGACCTCACGGACATTGTCGAGCTCATGGAGGAACAAGGTGAGTTTGTCGAGTTCTTTGGGTCCGACGTATTTTCCCCAGACCATCACGTTGCCATCTGCTAGCAGATTGACATTGTTGATCATGGGGTAGGCACCCAGGAAATCGCGGAAGGTTTCGCTGGGCGGATGGTGTTTCAATGTTAGGATGGCGGTGAAGAAGGAGGCGCCAAGCATGGCGTAGCTGGGGATGAGGAAATAGCGGCGAATCACCTTCGCTTTTTCCAGCTTGAGAATCCGGTTACGCACAGCTGTAACAGAGAGTCCCAGTTTTCGCCCGATGGCCCGGTAAGAAATCCGTGCGTCCTCTATTAATGTGTAAAGAATCTGTTTATCAGTTAGGTCCACAGGCATCCTCTTGCCACCCGAGCATTACACCTTACCATCTTATGGCGTAAATATGCAACTCTTCGCAGGATGTGAGGGGATTTCCCCAGGATACTTTATCATTTGATTCCGATGGCAAATACATTGGAAGCGTTTGCCACACCGGTTTCTTTTGCACGTGCTTTCAGCTGTTCGGCTTCAGCAACGAGTTCAGTAGTCTGCTGGTGCGGTTCTAAGGATTGGAGGGTCTTGTCAACCCCTTTAATGAATGACGCAATGATTGATTCGGATTTTGGATCTTCACAAACAAATCTGTCCCCACAGAACAGACACTTCACACGCCATGAGGATTCCAGCATCACAAGATTGGGGAAATTGAGGGCTTCCAATTCAGTAGCGATAGCTTGCCTTGTCAAGGTTTCATGATGCGTCAATCCCTGTATTCGATCGATTTTGGCGGTCCAATGGTGTTCCAGGATATCAGTGCATTGGGCTTCACTCTGTTCACCATCTTGATACATTTCTTCAACGATGTAGTGCCCTCCAGGCTTTAAGATGCGTTTCATCTCTGCTAATACGGTGGAGACATCATCGAGATGGTGCAGCGAATTTGCGATAGACACCGTGTCAAAGGATTCGTCTTCAAAGTCCAGATGTGTTGCATCCATTTCTAAGAAGCGAACGGCGTGATTTTGGAACTTTTCACGGGCTTTGGCTAAGTCGTCTTGGTTGATATCGATGCCTACAAAGCGGCTATATGCCTTCAAGGTTTTCATGAGCGTTTCGATGAAATCACCTTTGCCAGTAGCTACATCCAGAACATCGCCCCCCGAAATGGTCTTTAAATGATACGCAATCTCTCGGGCACCCGATGTTTCCAAACTAGGTAATTCCTTCATTGCTAATCCATTCACCTACACAGTCATTAAATATTCAGGATGTGAATTTAACATGTACAACGGTTGCGACCTTCAGCCAGTCGCTTAATCGCATCATCGTGCGGGTTTTCCATTTCCACTTCGGGTTCTTCGGGATTTGACTAAACATGGGAAGCCAATCGAGTACGTGAAGACGCGAGGACCATTTAGGAATTTGTTTCCAAGCATTTCCTAGCCCGAAATGGAGGTCAAACCCTTCAATGCCAAAGGACCGAAACCGCCGCTTCAAGAGACGAAGCCCGAACCGTGATGGCATGTCGAAGAAGAGTTCACCACCCGGTAATTGGAGCGCCATAGTATCAAGAAGATTCGCTACTTCTGATTCGGGGAAATAGTGAAACAATCCACCGGCAAAGCAGAACACTTCTTTTTCAGAAGACAGGGTCACTTCATTCAGCCAGGAGGTGTCAAAGACGGATGTTGCCAAGTAGTGATTGCGTTCAGTTTCAACAAGTAACTGTCGACGATACGCAATTGCCTCGGGTAAATCTAAATCATACCATTGGATTCGCCCGTTATCCACTCGTGAAAAAGTTGTATCCAATCCACACCCCATATTCACGATAGTCGCTTGCGGATGAGAGATGAGAAAATTCTTGATTGCGTCATCAAAGATCCGGGCACGGATTAGAAAGGTCAATCCATAAAACTCATCGATAAAAGCTTCCATGGCTGAAAACTCAGCTTGTGCATCTGGATACTGGGCCTTCACCCGTTCAAAGAGGCTCACCGAAGGATTATCCACTAACACGTCGGGATAGCGTTGGCTGTATGTGGCCCTTGCCCAGAGCGGACCTACCATTGTCGCTTCAAGACCAATCTTCACAGAACCTGGCAATACCAGACCTCCACAGCGGCTACAAGACCTGACATCTTACAAATACCTATACCCAAGCAAGCTTTGCCATTGGCGTTAATTAAATTGGAAGGCTCAATAATGAAAACTGAAATAACGGGATGGAGAAGACCTGTCTGCCAATAATCAGCTATTATTGAAGCAGCGGACGATTATGCTAATATCCTGCTGATTATGTTTTTGAATCCTTAACAATAATTATTATAGTCTAGGACACTGACATCCACACTCGAGGAATGGTTATGACCAAACTACAGTTCAATCAATGGCCTTGGGAACTGATCATGCTCACTTTCCTTTTCACCTTGAGCGGCATGTGCTTCATTCTCATGATTCTCACCCCCTCCCTTCCCCCACCCTACTATGTCATGTTCAATGCGCTCTGGGGAACGGCGGGTGCAATCCTCCTCGCCGTTGGTATATACCTTACCTATCGTCTCAAGACCTTCATCCAAGCCCTCCTCCACCAAGAACCCCCCGATTACCACCAGCTCAACCGCACCTTTCTCATCTTCTTTCTCATCCTTCTTCTCATGCTCCTCGCCGCTAATCTCAGCTGCCTTTTCGTCATTGGAGGACCTCCAATTCCACCACCTCCACCATCAATCTTCTATGGCTCAGCGATTAAACCACCCCCGCTCTGACACAGATCAACCGCGTAGATTTTTATTTTCAAATTACGTGAAGCACTTTAGGTTGAGTTGAATGGCGACGGCTGGTTATGCCCGATTTGAAATCGAAGGTCACATTGAAGAAGTTATCCAAGTGTTGGAACCACGGTTTGGCAGCTCCTTCACCCGAATCTATGAACATAACGGACGATGCGTCCTTGCCATCCTCCTCACAGATCAATACGCTTTTTTGACCAATAGCCATGTTGCTGTCACAATCATTCTTCGTTCACACGAGTATTTGGTCATCATGGATGTCATCGGGTACGGTGGCAGCCAGGGCTTGTTGGGCCTTGACTACGGATACAACAAAAGCATTGTTCGTGATGTCCACAAACACCTAACCAAACTCGGCTTCAAAGTGACTAGGATCCAGTTCACGGAACTCTCTAAACACCTCGACCACCGTGCAAAACAATATCCGCGAACTGAAACGCTCCTTCCAAATGAACCAGACTATATCTAACTTCCATTCATCTAGCTAAAAGAACAGAAGAAAGACAAACCTACCAAAAACAGCTACCTCAGGTCCACTGGTGCATCATGCTAGCACCTTGCGACTTATACGCTTCAAAACCAATATACACTTGAGTCAGAGTTAAAGAGGCAAGTTGCAATATTAGAGGCTTATGTTGGTATTATTAACTGGAGCCTTTGGGAACATCGGAGAAAGTACACTGCCAGCTCTGTTCGAGCAGAACCATAAGATACGATGCTTTGATTTGCACACAAAAAGAAACGAGCAAACCTCAAAGAGACTGCAAAAGTATGGCGATTTTGAAACTGTTTGGGGTGATATTCGAGATACTGAAACAACACAGAACATTGTCAAGGACATCGAGTGCATCATTCATTTAGCCGCCATCATTCCCCCTCAAAGCGAAAGGAACCCCGAGTTCACCA
>JABXGX010000085.1 GCA_016550405.1 archaeon
AGAGAATAATTGCAGCTATGGTGTACCGTAATCCCGCAAAGATTAACGGTGGAATTTCAGTAAGGCCGAATTTAATAATGACAAATGAAGATGACCAAAGTATTGTGACGAAAAAGGCGGTAAGCACTGCTAGAAGATGTGTTGTATCAAATCGTCCATTTACATTGGAAGGCTTTACTGAATCCGTCACAAGTAATCCCACAATTCATTGTGCACACCTTTTGAATTGATGATAAAAAAGGTTTCTTCGAAAGCAAGCGAATTTCGAATGAAAAGTGGGGCTGTTTTAAGTGTTTTTCAGGATATCAACAACCATGTTTTGCAAAGCCTGTTCAAAATGAGTATCCTTCTCTTGTGATATTTCGATATAAGGAATTCTCAAGTGCTTAGCAAGTTGTTTCGCCTCCCGCTTGGTAACACGTCGTTGTTTCCGTGACTCTTGTCGTGTTCCAACCAGAATGGAAGGCACATTACCTAACACTCTACGAACTTCATCAACCCAGTTGATGATATTATCGAAAGAGGCTTTATCCGTCAAACTAAACACGTATACGACACCTGCCCCTCCTCGAATCAGTCGACGTCGAAGTTCGGTTAAATTTGGTGAATCAGTTAGATTCCAAATCTGTAGTTGAACACGCACGGGATCTAAATTAAATTGCCGTGCCCCAAAGGAGCTACCTAATTTTGTGCGAAATCCGTCGATGTAGACACCATCTGAGACGCTGCACATGAGTCCAGTCTTACCAACACCTTCATCGCCAACGAAGAGGATTTTCAAAGCCCACTTGATATTGGACAATGGTTGAGTGTTTACTAGTTTTTGGGGCAAGTCCAAGGGCTAACCCTCCGTAGCTGAGGAATGCTATTCATCACATTTAGCGTTATCGCTCTGAATATGAAATGGAACAATTAATCACAAACAGTGAATTTACTCGTATAAATCTATAGAATCCGCACTACAATTGGTAGTTCTTTCCAGTTTGTCTATATCGCTTATTTTCGGCGTTTTCGTTTGGGTGAGAGTTTTGCGATTGCCTCGCTGATACTTTCTTTCACGGTTGGATCTTCTTCTTTTTTCGCTGCTTGTTGAAGTGGTCGAAGTCCTTTGTTTGACCCGATTTCTCCAAGAGCCCACGCTGCTCCCCCGCGGACAAGACCATCTTCATCCTTAAGGGCTCGAATAAGGGCGTTGGTAGCACGTGGATCACTAATTCGCCCTAGACTCACTGCTGCACGCCAGCGAACGTAACTATCTTCATCCTTGAGTGCGACAATAAGAGGTTCAATTCCAGCGTCACCCACCTGACCTAAGGCATCCGTGGCGCCACGTCGGGATTCGATATCTCCTTCTTGGAGGACTTGAAGAAGTGGATCAACAGCCGCAGCTCCGACGCGCGCTGCTTCAGTCCATTGTCCTTGCGCAATAAAGTGCTGTGCTTTTTCTGTATCAGTGACTCCCCATTCAGTCGTTTCATCCAAGGAGGCACCACAATACACACAACTACGCCATTTGGGACTCACCGGTGAAGCACATTTGGGACAGCGGTTTTCACCTTTGATGCGTTCCGTTTCTTCTTCCCGAACTGATTCGACCATCGAAGCGAAGGCGCGTGTGAGTTGTCCGATTTCGTCTTTTTTACTTAGAAGTTCCGGATCAAGTTCTACTCCTGCAAGAATATCTTTCCTAGCCTTATCAGTTGAAAGGCTCACCGCGAGGTCCGTGAGGCGACTTATCGGTTTTACGATGTAAAACGCAATCAATGACCCAATAGCAATTGAAGCCCCTAATGTGATGACCATTAGAATAATCACTTGAAGTGTTGTAGTAAAAGTCGCAGATGCCATTCGTGATTGCAGTGGCGTAACGGATGCAACCGCTTCTGTTTCAGGGACAATGACTAGGCAGATGTAATCACCTTTTTCGACGGGTGTATGGGCTAGATAGCGTGGTTGACCATCACGAGTGTAAGTAAGGAGACCTGATTCTTCCGAAGTTAATTGGGTTAGTTGACTACTTGACAATGCGGAACTTCCACCGGAGTTGATTTCTACTTCATTAAGAAAAGGCAAAGGTTCTGTCGGGTCGGTGGGTATGAATTCAGGGTGTGCCACAACCAAGGATGTGGACGTAATCAAGGATGCATAACCCGTATCCAAGATTTGGAAATCAAGGATTTTATCTACGATGTCTTGGATGGAAATATCACCACAGATAGTTCCCATGAGTGTTCCATTGGGATAATACATGGCACGACCAATTGTGATGAGGGGAACACCATCAATTTCATCAAAATATGGTTCTGTAAAGACAATATCGCCTTGACCTGCAATAACTTCTAGATACCAGGGCTGAGTCGTGGGATAATAGGGATCACTCATCCGTTCAGCAAAGGTTCCTCCTACTACGCTCCCAGGATAGTTGATAAACAGATTACTTCCGGCAAAAGCGATGTAAAGCCAGCGAAAATCAGGAGCATTGGCATGAATGGTGTGAAAGATGTAATCCATTGATGCAACGCTTTCAATGGTCTGATTGAAAGCTGCGCTTCTCTGCCAATAGTTATTGTGGTTGGAACCAGGGAAATAGTAGCTGGCATAGCTCCACGATAACCAAACTTGGTAGGAGATATCATAGTAGGTGTCAGTGGGGACAAGTCCAGCACTCCGGTTGTACTCAAAGAACCAGTCATAGAAAACGTCACGAGGACCATACCTGGATCCATTGAGGATATGTTCGAGTTCGTTAGCCATCATCAGAACCATAGATTCAGCGTTATCGAATTTTTGGTTGATGATGCTGGCGATTTGCCCTGATTGGCTTTGGAGATTCGTGCGAATTTGAGTTTGTAGGGCTTCAGACGATTGATTATAAGTGGCATTACCGATGAGGTCGGTGAACCCAATCGAAAGGAATCCAATGACGCTGATGAATAGTAAGGCTAACAAGACATAGCTTATGAGTACATTAGTTCGGATACTTCGTGCCATCACATTTCCACTCCTTATTCAATATCGAAAGAAATTCCCTCCACATCTACTTGGGCGAGGATATCTCGTACTTGGAGAAAGGCTTGTTCAATTGCCACTCGTACATCTCGCCGGTCAGTTATGCCAATATAATGTCCCCGGGGTGACTCATCTGTGAGGCGGCGGAGGTCCTTTTCAACGCGTTGGAGTTCATTTCCCACTGCAATGATGATAAGGTTCACGTTGAGAAGGCTATCACGAATGAGTGCTTGGATAGAGTTATCTACTCCACCAAACAGGCCTTTGCGTTTTCGTTGATGGATGTTGTAGTGATCGCTTGCGTTATCTAAGCCGTCGGTTAGAGCTATGAGCCAGCGTTGCTCGCTGCCTTTGACTTCAGCAAGAACTTTCATTGCATCTCCTAGAGCATCATAGAATGCTGTGTTGCCTGAGGGATAACGCAGCCGTTCAATTGTCCGACGAATGGTCGGAGCGTCTGTTTCCATGGAAGTCATTGGCAGAACAATGTCGCTTTGGCTGCTGAAAGTAATGATGCCTACTTCGTCTTGAGGGTTGACCTGAATATCAAGTAAGGCTAATGCGCCATTGATGGCTGCTCGGATACGTTGGCCACCCATTGAGCCACTATAATCAATAACAAATAGGACATACTTTTTACTCACAATTCGGCGAGAAAGGGAAGTTGCCATGTCAGTGTAACGGGCTGTTTCATCTTTGAAGCCTAATTTCGTATGGACTTCAGCAAGTTTAGTTAGACATTGAGAGACTAAAGACACATCAACTAGATCCTTTGCTAATAGTAAAGAAGCTTCTAACTGAGTTTGGGCATCCTCGAAGTGTTTCTCTTGTAAAAAGAGTGTACCCAAGTGTAGATGAGCATAAGCGATTCCGCGTTCATATTGAATCCGTGTTGCAAGCTGAAGAGACTCTTTAAAGGCGGATTCAGCTTTTGCGTTATCGCCCATTTGTTGGTAGACTAATCCTCGGTTAGAGATTCGGAGTACTTGACCGCGATTATTTTTACTTTCTTTATCGAAATCCAAAGCGAGGTTGAGATAGTCAAGAGCTTTTTGATACTCTTCTTGGTCCATCATCAAGAGGGCGAGGTTATTGTACCGAGATGCCAGCCCTTTTTTGTCTTTGAGCCGTTCTCCAATTTCAATGGCTTCTCGATAATATTTCTGCGCCGCTGTAGTATCGCCCCACGCCCGGTAAATATTGCCGATATTGTTCTTTGCTAGCGCAATACCGCGTTCATTTTCTGTTGTTTCAAATAGTGCTAGGGCTTTCTGATAATTGGCATATGCTCGGTCTAAATCACCACCATAATAGTCGAGGTTGCCAAAACGAAGACTCGTCAGCAGGTTATTAAAAGCGTCATGGAGCATACCGATTTCTGGGGCCATTTCCCCAGAATCACCTCTTAACTCTCTCGATAGATCTCCTTCCGCAATATAGGTAGTGAGGGTAATGAGTTCTCGAATCGGTTCGGTAATCCGATTAGAAATAAATAAGCTGATTCCAAACATGATTATAATCGCGATGATCATCACCACAAGTAGCATGATTATTTGATTCGTGCTTTGTGAGAGAATCTGATTTTGAAGAATTACAACAGGACCAATAATATCCAGTTCAGGAACCACAACCGCTAGAGAATAGTTCGTGGTGGGAATTGGTGCGTAGGCGATGTACCATTTATTCCCATTCTTGTGGTACTCAGATAAGCCACTGGTTCCAGTCAGCATGGCATTAACAGTGGTTTCAAACCCAGCGCGTTCAGCAGCAGATGTACCAGCCATCTCCAAGGAAACGATGTTCACGAGCTCTTCTCCTTGATTAGGATGTGAAATCGAATCGGCGTTTCGATCAATCATGAAGCCATAGCCATTGTCACCCACACTGATATTCAAGATGAGGTCAGTCACAGTTTGAATCGTCAGGTCGACACTCACGACACCAATCAGGGTTCCATTGCTGTACCGGATCGGTCGACCTGCTGACATGAGCCAACCCACTGGGTCCCAATAAGGAGAGGTCCAGACCGTATTGTTCCCCGTTTCAGTAGCAGGTCCTTGATAAAAATCAAATGTTTGAGGATCCCAATCGTCAGCAGGGTCAACAGGATTGTCATTTTCATCATACTGGGTCCATTCCATCGAATCATATGGGTAGTTACGAAACAGGGAATACCCTCCTGCAAAAGCGGCATAAATCCAGATATAGTTGGGGTTCCCCTCCAGCATGTTCCGAAACATGTAATCCATATTCGATGACACATTCAAAAGGTACTCAAGTTCAGAGGACCAATTGAAGGGATCACCACCCGGGTATTTGTTCCGGGGCATATAGTAACAGGACACTTCAAAGGAGATATCCGGGGAATCATAATCAGGATCGTAATGACGACCCGGAATCGACCGACCCGTCTGGGCAAACTCTGCAGAGGCATTCCACCAATAGGATTGGTAAGGTGTTACATTCACAAAATCATTGAATAATCCCTCCGAATACAAATCCAACATGGTAATTTGGGCATCGATCTGTGCAAAGATCTCATCCACTCTCTGAGCCTCATCGCTAGCCAACCCCTCTAAATGGTCCAATTCCACTTGCAACAACGCAGATGCAGCATCACTCGCATTTTCTCCTGACAAACTCAGAATCTGCCAAGTATTGTAGAATACCAGAATAGAAGTCGGGACAAGTAAGAGTATAAGAAAAGCTGCTAAAATACGGGTTCTAATGGTTATTGAGGGCAAAGAATAGTCCACTCCACAGGTAGAATCGGTGCAGGTGCGATTATATCCCCTAACAAGCTAAAAGCGCATCCCTTCCAATAGAAACTAGCCAACGAATTGAATTGGCTGCCAACAATTC
>JABXGX010000086.1 GCA_016550405.1 archaeon
ATGGCACCGGCAAGCGCTCCTGCAGGAACCGTGGTTGTTCTGCAAGAATATAAAGCAAAAGGGCCATTGACCAATGCATTATATACGGTAGTTGGTTTGGATGATGGGCTAGCAATCATCATTTACGCATTTGCTGCAGCTCTGGCTAAACTGTCATTCACCGGGTCATCGCCTTCCTTTATACACATTATCCAGCAGCCAATTGTCGAGATTCTGGGAGCGATCATACTTGGTGCAGTGTTAGGTGCTGGTTTCGGGTTTTTTATGCGCATGTTGCGTGACAAGAGAGAGACATTCGCATTTTCTCTAGCAGCAGTAGTAATTTGCGCGGGATTGGCGAATTATTTCCATTTCTCACTCATTTTGGCGAATCTGGCATTGGGGACGGTGTTTGCTAATCTCTATTTACTCACGAATCGACGCGCCACCGAATCTCTTGATTCCATTTCTTTGCCAGTATATATTATTTTCTTCGTTATCGCCGGTGCTCATCTGCAAATTAGCCTCCTTCCGGCAATGGGACTTTTGGGTCTAATCTACATTGTCTGCAGAAGTCTCGGATTAATGGGTGGCGCCTATCTCGGTGCGACAATTTCAAAGGCGGAAATGGTTGTACGTAAATATCTTGGTTTAGGCATTCTGTCTCAGGCTGGTGTTGCAATTGGATTGGCAATCATGGCTACAAGGGAGTTTTCTGGCCTCGGCGAGCCGGGCAGAGCCGTAGCACTCCTGGTGATAAATACGATCGCAGCCACGACGATTGTTTTCGAGATAATTGGGCCAATCGCAACGAAATTCGCTATACACAAGGCTAAAGAAGTCGGAAAGTTAGGCAGTGTGGCATGAACGAAAAGCAAGAAAAGGACATGGAGCTCTTAATAATTGTTCTCAATAGAGAAGAGTATTTCGAAAAGGTGGTTTCGATCCTGGTGGAGTCTGGTGCAAGCGGGGCAACTCTTTATGAAAGTGAAGGATTAGGCCGTTTCTTAGCATATGAGGTGCCCATATTTGCTGGACTGAGGAAATTCATTGGTGAGGGTAAATCCAGAAACAGAACAATTATGGCAGTATTGGATAACAAGGAGATTTTCCAGAAATTTAGAAAACTGCTCGCCGAAGAAAACATAGATTTCACTGTGCCGGGAACAGGAATTATTGTGACGGTTCCAGTCAATAGAGTCATCGGACCACAAAACAACGTTGAATGAAAGCTGATGTCGCGGCTTAACGCACTACAAGATTTTAGCGTTTTGATTGTATAGTACTACAATTGTTTGTAGGGAAAGTACATATTGAAGGCATCGAAGCAGGATATGCTTGAATCACTTCCAATCTACCTAGATGATCTTTCAATACGTTCATGGAACCGCAATGACTTGGACGAATTAGCGAAATGGCCTGGCTATCCTTTTCCCTACGAACCTTTCAACAGCATCCTTATTGAGAAGAGCCCTGAAGAAAAGGATGCGTACTTCCATTCACGAGACAGTAATCCAAACAGAATTACAGTGGTAGTAGATCATATAACGGAACAAACTATTGGCCATCTTTCGCTTGTCCAAATTGACTGGGTTAATCGAAAAGTTGGCAATATGGGATTTCGTATTCATCCATCATGGTGCGATAAAGGTATAGGAACTTTGGTGATTTGCGGAATCTCTGATTGGTGTTTTAGATTAGGATTAAAAGCTTTACGACTTGATGTTGCTGCCACAAATGCCCGAGCTATACGGTGCTATGAGAAAGCAGGTTACGTTAAAACACAGGAATTTTGGCGCACTGATCAAGGATTAAAGAACATAGATATTAATCAACCACGATACAGCTTCTTACGTCCTCACGTACGTTTAAACAGGAATATTCCACAAATTCGGTTTTGGTGGATGGAACGTGTGAACAAAGGTGATTAAAGGACGACCACGCTCTTTTGCGTTCTCAGCCAATTCTTACTATTGTAGGGATTTCTGTCTAATACGATACGTTCTGCTATATAATTGGCACACCTGTCCCGTCTCGTATTTCTGGTGAGAAATAGTTAGGGGGTCAGACCCCACGGAAACAAAAGGGGTCTGACCCCATGGACAAATCCTCTCCCCCTGTGCTACAACTTTTTCATCTACCTAATCTTCACGACTTTTTGCATGATTGTGCCTTCTATTTCAATAAAGTAAATCCCTGGTTGTATTTTATCAGGTGCTACGACTCTTCCCGTGATGTCAAAGACGCGGCAAATTATACCTTCAGGCAAATGCAATGGCCCGCTCAAGATGGTCTCACGAAAAGTTCGTGGTCCAATCTCAGTGACTTCTTCTTCGTCAACGCTAACGAAGGTTCCCTTTGCATATTTAAGGCCAGCAAAATTCTCTTGATTTACACTATCCCAATCGGAGAATCTGAAAGATACATGGGGGTGGTCGATATTATCGATGGCTAAAGAGATGTCTCCCAGATTGTCCAGAGTAGAATCAACTCTTCCGCATAAATGCCAGACACTATCTTTGTAACAATACTCAACTGGTCCTGTCGGATGATAAAAAATATGAGGGTTTTCTAAATTGTCTAGATCAATAACAATCCGAATATTCAACCAGCCAATATCATCACCAGTATATTCTTGATTCCAGAATACACCATCCCACCAGGTACAATAGAGACCAATATCAACACCATGGGCGATATAGGGATAATCCTGACTGTTCAGTGCCAAAGAGATAGAAATTCCTGCGCCAATATGACATAGTACTGGGCTAACAATCCATTTGCTGGAACTATCATCGTAGTAGGCAATTTTTAAAGTATCGCTGTTATAAAGCGGATAAACATGGTAGAAGGCGATGTGGGGAGTGTTTCTACTGTCGAATCTCAACGATGGTGAGAAGTCAGTGGGTGCCGTTTGAATATTAGCATAAGCTGAATCATACTCGACTACTGAGATTTCCCAATCTGTGCCATTGTAATGCGCATATTTGATATAGTGGAGTGAATCATCAACATTCCAGGCGATATACGCAACACCGGGTGAACCTAACGTGTCTAGGTCAATCGATGAGTTAAAATCCCAAAAGTAATTTCCCAGGGAACTGATACTTGAATCCACTGCTTCGATTTGCCAACCCGCATTTCCACGCCGTGCGTAACAGAGATAGGTTTTATCTAAATTATCATCCCTCCTGTAATAACTCAGATGGGGAATGTTGTTGGAATCAAGAATTAGGGAGAAACCATAATAGATACTTGGTCCACTGTCCACTGTTTCTTTTTGCCAACCGGTGTCAACTCGGGATGCATAAATAACTTTTTCAAATTCATTCTTGTTATAAACAATATGAGCAACTCTACTAGTATCAAGCGCCAGAGAATTGAAATAAAAATCGTAAGGAGCTCCCGGCACAGAATCCACAATTTCTACCTCCCAGTTTATCTGACTGAACCCTAAGACTACCATTACTAAAACGATTAACAAATCCTCCCCCCTGTGCTACAACTTTTTCATCTATCTAATCTTCACAACCTTCTTTGCTTGGCAATCGATTACGATGATTGCAGCTAATTACAACGATAATTTACTTTACTTTCACAACCTTCTGTGTGATTGTGCCTTCTATTTCAATAAAGTAAATCCCTGCTTTTAACTTATCAGGTGCTACGACTCTTCCCGTGATGTCAAAGACGCGACAGTTCTTGCCTTCGGGTAATAGCAATGGCCCGCTGAAGATGGTTGTCCCGAGGGCACTTTTAACTACTGCAGTGTCGCTTTCTTTTATTCCGGTAACGTCCCGAATCACCGAGATACTTGAGCTCTGATGATTTGCCACGTAGACTTGGTTTTGAACAGAATTCCAGGTTAGGGCAGAAGGTTCATGTGCAACTGGAATTGTGGTGATGACCGCATTGGTCACTCCATCAAGTATCGTAACGTTTTCGCTACCACAATTAGCGCAGTAGATTTTATTGTTGCTCAGATTATAGAGCAAGGTATGAGGATAGTTTCCGATCGGCATTGTGGCTATCACCGAATCTGTCGCACAGTCAATCACGGTGACGTTATTGCTCCAACGGTTAGCGCAGTAGACCCTATTGTCTGTCAAATTGTGAATCAGAGCATCAGATTCACTCCCAAGAGCAATGGTGGTTATGATCGTGTCTGCCGCACCATCAATCACGACGATGTTGCTACTATAGGTACAATAGACTTTGTTGTTGGTTGGATTATAGAGCAATGGGTAACTCGCTCCTGCAATCGTGGTTATGACCGTATCGGTTGCGCAATCGATCACCACGATATTACCACTATGAGCGCAGTAAATCTTGTTATTTGCTGCATTATCGAGCAGGGCACAAGGCTCATTGTCCACAGCAATCGTAGCAAGCACCGTATCGGTTGCCCCCTCAATTACTGTGACGTTATCGCTACCATAATTAGCGCAGTAAATCTTGCTACTGTTTGCATCATAGGCTAAATCCCAAGGTTCATCTCCGACGTCAATCATAAGAATGACCGTATCTGTTGCGCAGTCAATCACGGTGACATTATCGCTCCAACGGTTAGCACAGTAGACCTTATTGTTGACCGGATTATAAGCTAAAGCCCGAGGATAGTTCCCGACCGGAATCGTGGATAGGACCCAATTGGTCGCACCGTCAACCACGGTAACATTATCGCTTTCATCATTCGCACAGTAAATTTTGTTGTTGGTTGAAGTATAGACCAAATCCCATGGGTAATATCCGACAGGCATTGTCGTAATGACCATATTGGTTACACAATCAATTACCGTGACATCAGTACTATAGCGATTGGCACAGTAGATATCGTTGTCAGACGGATTGTAGACCAAAGCACGAGGCTCTTCACCGACTTCAACGGTGGTGATCACACCATTGGTTGCGCCATCAATCACTGTGATATTATCAGCGTTCACATTGGCGGAGTAGACCCTATTGTCGGCAGAATCATAAGCTAAAGCACAAGGACCAGCTCCAACAGCAACCGTGCTAATAATCGCGTTGGTCGCGCCATCAATCACCGTGACACTGCCATCCCAACGGTTAGCACAGTAGACCTTGTCGTTCACCGGATTATGAACAAAAGCATAAGTCCTGCTTCCAACTGGAATGGTGGTGATGACAGTGTCGATTGCGCCATCAATCACCGTGACATTATTGTACCAGTATTCAGCGTAGTAGACCTTATTGCTGACCGGATTATAGACCAAAGCCTGAGGGATGCCGCCGACCGGGATTGTGGTGAGAATCCAATTAGTTGCACCATCAATGACTGCAACCTCACCGTCGCCGCGACAAACGCAGTAGACCTTATTGTTGGTCGAATTATAGGTTAGTGGGTACGTGACGGCTTCAATTGTGGTAATGACCGTATTAGTCGCTCCATCAATCACCGTGATATTATCGCCACTCCTATTACCACAATAGACCTTGTTGTTGATTGGATTATAGAGCAAAGCACCAGGCTGTGCTCCGACTTCAATTGTCGTAATGACCGTATTAGTCGCTCCATCGATCACTGTAACATTCTCGCTGAGATTATTGGCGCAGTAAACCTTGTTGTTAGTTGAATTCCAGCATAAAGCCTTGATGTTTTCCCCAACCTCAATCCTTGCAATTTTTTCATTAGTTGTTCCATTAATAGCAATTACGCCATTGCCCCTTGTGCCGCCTACATATATCGTATTATTGACAGCATTATAGGCAAAGGCTTGTGGTTGTTGAATCCCGCAAAGGGAATCCGGAATATAGATTGTCGTTTCAAGCCATTGGCCAAAGACTAAAGCAGGCGACAATGTCAGCAGCAGGATCAATGACACTTTCTCGAAATTCACTCGCATGTTTCCTCCTCTGCTACAACTTTTTCATCTACCTAATCTTCACGACCTTTTGTACGATTGTGCCTTCTATTTCAATAAAGTAAATCCCTGGTTGTATTTTATCAGGTGCTACGACCCTTCCCGTGATGTCAAAGACCTTGCAGTCTCTACCTTCAGGCAATAGTAATGAACCATTGAAGATAGTTGAATTAAAATTACTACTCTTTACAGATTCTACTTTGTCCTCTTCAATCCCGGGTTCGGGTGCTATTTTTAACAACCACACATCAGAGCCACCTGCACCGAACGACTCTGTAAATCCTGCGATGATGTATCCACCCTCAGAGGTCTGTTGAACTGACCTGCCCTCATCACGAAATGTGCCTCCATATGTTTTTGTCCAGAGGGTATCGCCATTTGCAGCAGTTTTTATTAGCCAAACATCAGAGCCACCTGTACCGAATGACCATGTATATCCTACAACAATGTATCCACTGTCTGAAGTCTGTTGAACGGACGAGCCAACATCAATACTATCGCCTCCATATGTGCTCATCCACAGGGTATCGCCATTCACATCCGTTCTTATAAGCCAAACATCCATAGCACTTGCACCAAGAGAGTATGTAAATCCCGTAACAATGTATCCATTATCTGAGGTCTGGTCAACTGAAAACAACCCATCCCAAATGCCTTCCTTGCTATAAGTCTTTGTCCAGACGGTGTCCCCTGATACATCTGTCTTTATAAGATAACCACAAGGTGCACCGAACGACTCTGTAAGTCCTGCAATGATGTATCCGCTATCAGAAGTCTCTTGAACTGAAAAGCATATATCTTCCAATATTCCCCCATATGTCCTTGTCCAGAGGGTGTCACCTGATGTATCTGTCTTTATAAGATAAACATCGTTATCACCCACACCGAACGACTGTGTAAATCCTCCAATGATGTATCCACTATCAGAAGTCTGTTGAACTGACATGCCTTCATCATCATTTATCCCTCCATATGTCTTTGTCCATATGGTATCGCCATTTGCAGCAGTTTTTATTAGCCAAACATCAGAGCCACCTGCACCGAACGACTGTGTAAATCCTCCAATGATGTATCCACTATCAGAAGTCTGTTGAACTGACATGCCTTCATCATCATTTA
>JABXGX010000087.1 GCA_016550405.1 archaeon
TCTTCTTGGACGAGGTGTGTAAGCCCGTTGACGAACAGAATCGGGGCATCGAGTCCATGAATGGTATTGGGTGCTTCGTCGAGGAGTGATAGCAATTGGTCTGTGGTAAAGGCACGCGCGATGTGAAGTCGGTGTAGATGGGTAGTCGGGGCGGTTGCGAGGGATGCGGTTTGGAGCTGGGTGAGAATGTTGTCCGGACGAATTTTGTTGTTGGCATCGATGACGGCAACGTGTCGGTGGGGGCCGTAATGTAGGAGGGCGGTAGCAATGGATTGCTGTACCAGGCTAGTACAGTGGGAACTGCCAAAGATGAGGTAGCTGAGTCCAGCTTCAAAGCCCCCGTCGAGGAGCTCATCAAGGAGGGGTATGGCGGTGGGGCATTTGGATTCTTGGTGTTGTACCAATGAGAAGGCGGTCTGAAACATCTTGTTCATCATCCAAGGGATTAGTTACTAGTCCAGTGTCTGGGTGAAATCTTCTGTTGAATAGGTGACAAAAACCCTCAAAAACCCGCAAACCTACACACTCAGTGGTTGTGATTGGTTCCTATGGCGTATCGTGCAAGTGCCCGGTTTTATGATCTCTTTGCAAAAGGGAAAGAAGAAGAACTGGCCTTTTACCGACTGCTCGCTCAAGAAGCTGGGTCCCCCGCACTGGAATTGGGTGTCGGGACTGGTCTTTTTGCTTTTGCCTTAGCCGAGGATGGAATTACTGTGGTGGGATTGGAGCAGTCACGAGAAATGCTTCAAGAGGCTCGAAATAAATTACAAAAAGCGCCGGCAGATATCGCCCGTCGCCTTCTGTTCATGGCCGGTGATATAAGTGATTTTCAGCTTGATCAGAAATTTCGGATTATCTATGTTCCATCCGGAAGTTTCCAATATTTGGTGACCCGGAAGCAACAATTAGGCTGTTTGCGAAGTGTGAAAGCTCATCTTCACAAAGAGGGCTTCTTTGTCTTTGATGTGGGGGTCGGAGAATCTGACACGAGTGGCACTTGGCGACGCCTGGAAACAGCGGCACTACCTGAGGGTGGTGCAGTAACTCGGTCCATATCAACACGACTCCAATCTTCTAAGAAACTGATAGATACGGTTCTTCGGTTTGATATTCAGGATGAGGAAGGGCGAATCATAGACACTTTGTTTGATTGGTCTCAGCTCGCGGTCCTTTCCGTTGAAGATGTGAAATTCTTACTGGCTGAATCACACTTTCAGGTTGAAACACTTTATTCTTCCTTTTCACGCGAGCCTTGGAAACCTGAATCGCCACGCGCAATATTTGTTACAGAATCAATTTAGCCTCACGACTCATTATCAAATGAAAAGAATACTCGATGCTCACCGAGTATAATGAGCCTATGAGTTTTCGCTGCTAGAAGAATAGTAAGGCGATGACAATGAGTGCGAGACCAATAAAGAGCAGACCCTTTTCCATGAAATGACTGAGTGCTGTTTTGGGACCTTGATGAGCCCATTGGTACAAATACGTCCAACTGGCAAGGATCAAAAGTAGTCCCACAATAGCCATGATATTACCTATTAGTGATAAAACCATCATTTACACCTACTTGAGGGAGTTGGAGTATCTTCAACGCTTCTGGCTTAAAGCCTTATTCCTCTTGGATGAAAAGGGGTTTTGGTCGCTGAAGTTGGCTTTTATGAATGAAAAGGTACAGTAACTTTAGAATCGGAAAGATCTCCTCATTTCACCATAGGCATTGATGAGAAGGTTGGAGTATCATGTCTAAAGCATCGACGGCATTCAATGTGAATCGGGTTAAGCGGCAACTTGAAGTCTGGCTCGGTAAGGAGAATGTGTCCGCAGCTGAAGTGGATAAGATCTGTTATTCTCGAGATGCTTGGCCCCTTCGTCTAATCCGGCTGGGTCGGCTAGTATTAGAATCTCAACCTGATCTGATTGTCTGGCCACAAAGCGTCGAGCAAATCCAGAACATCGTAAAGCTTGCTAATCAAGAGGGGATTCCTCTCATTCCTGTTTCTGGTGCTAGTGGGGTGGCTGGTGGAACTCTCGCAATAACCGGAGGGATTATAGTCGATCTGAAGAAGATGCGGCGAGTTCTTGAACTGGATGAAGCTTCGTTGACTGTCACTATTGAACCTGGCATTCTTGGTCAGGAACTGGAGGAATATTTACAGGCGCGAGGGTACACTTCAGGGCATTTTCCTTCTTCGATTTTTAGCTCAGCATATGGTGGTTTTGCTGCAGCTCGCTCGGCTGGGGTCTTGTCATCAAAATATGGAAAAATCGAAGATATGATTACCGGTCTTGAGGTGGTTCTCCCCAATGGAGAACTACTTAGGACGAAGGCGGTTCCTCGCTCAGCGATGGGTCCTGATCTCAAACAACTGTTTATTGGGTCCGAAGGCACATTTGGTATTATCACGGAACTGACCCTTCGAATTGCTCCTACTCCGGAAGCGACGCAATTTGCCTCTTACTTGTTTCCCGATTTGACCACAGGAATGAACGCCGTCAAA
>JABXGX010000088.1 GCA_016550405.1 archaeon
GGAGCACCACAACTAATCGCCTTAATTCACCTACTGACTATGGTGGCTGGAGGGCTTTTTGCATTCACTCTTTATCGAGGAAAAGGCATTTCGATCATACGAGTCGGACTTACCATCCTCGGTGTGGTGTCTCTTCCAATTGGTGTGTGTAGTATTGCAGCTGCTTTAGCGATTGCACCCTTTCAACGCCGGTGTGTGATTTGTGGAAAACAGATTACATGGGCAGTTTATCTTGAATGCCCTCACTGCCAGGTCTCGATGCACCGGTGGGGTTCTTGTCGAACGAAACGATTACAAAAAATCTTGGCAACCTTAGATGATGAAACGAAGATTCCCTATCTTGAATTGGTGTGTCCCAACTGTCATGAGTACATCTCACCTAACCAAAATGGGGGGAAGATAAGTGGCTGAAAAGCAGTATCCTACCCGTTTTTGTCCTTTTTGCTCTTCACCCATTACTACTCCCACGAACTTTTGTGAAACATGTGGGGCGAAAATTACTTGGTCTATTAGTGAAGCCCAAACTCCACTTTGGCCATGGACCCCAAAATCGACATACATTATTACAATCATCACATATGGCGTTTCTCTCATCATAACCTTCGCGATCCTATTCTACTATCTGATTTTTTGGGGAATACCTCTGTTCGATTTTCCCTTCCTCTTGTTGGATCCCGGATTTCTCTTCATTCTCACTTTCAGTGAGGTTGTCTTTATCATTATTCCTTGGGCCTTTGTTCGAAGTCTAAAGGTGAAGCGAGAAAGTCTTGGTGTTTCAACTGGCGGAATTCTACTCTTGATCAAAGATTTACTTCTTGGTATTCTCATCGGTTTGGCTATGGTTCCTCTAATACTTGCTATAGATCTCTATGAGATCCTTGGTCCTGGGGCAGGTCCTCCACCTACTCCGCCAACACCAACTGATTTGTTCTGGGTCGGAATGCTGTGTCTGTCAGTCATTTTTGTTATAGCACCTTCAGAGGAGTTTCTGTTCCGCGGTTTTGTCCAAAATTCCCTTGATGCTTATTATGGGCGCATTGGCGGTTTACTAGTTGCGTCAATGATATTTGGGCTTGCCCACCTTAATCCGCTGATTGGCGTTATTCACACCATCGGGGGAGTAATTTTAGGACTGGTTTTCCTGTGGCGGGGACGACGTCTAGCAGGACCTATTGCAGCACATGCTACCTACGATTGCATTATTATCTTGTTGGATGCATTTCTTATTTGATGACGAAACGAGATTTATAAAAGACTGGGAAAAGGATTACCACATAGACTGTAATGTAACCAGCTTTGGGGTGAGGGGCCACGGGCTGCTAGTTTTCGACGTGTCTGCATTAAAGCGACTGCGACAGGGTCGCCTTCAAATAACTGCCGAACAATTGTTTGAGCAAATGCGGGTTGGACTTTCTCCGAGGGACGCCATCGCGAGAAGATGATAGATGGTATGCCAGCAGTTACAAAATGCCGGAGAAAACCAGCTTGTTCTGAACCATCCTCCATGGGCTCGGGGCGTGTACAATCGTCTAAGATTAGAATAGGCGCTCCTTTGAAGTATGTTGTGACGCCCACTTCAATCACTCTCAAGCTATCGGGTTGTGAAAGGGGAAGTTCGCCCTTCTGATGGTGGATTGTCGTTGGAGTAGAGAGATATAGTAGAGACCTTGGCTGATCAGTATTTGCGGTAAACAGATTCCGGGTGAAATCGCGTCCAAAAAGCACAATAGGCTCGGAAACGCCTTGCCGATGGGGAACAGCTGCAAGAAACATCTTTGTTATCTCTTCGGCTGTTTCTTTGCGAGAGGGATTATCTTCTGGGTTGGCATTCACACCAAGAACAACCGATAGTGCACCTCTTTGTGAGAGCGCCTTTGTTTTTAGAGTGCTCTCGAAGAATTGAAAATCTGGTACCCATGCCATCGGGTACTTCAATCCCCAATATTCCTTCCCATCGAAAATAAGTTCAAAGGGGACATTATTTAGAAATCCGTCCGTGATGAATTGGAGAAAACCATATTTGTGGTTCTCCAGCTCTCTTTCAAGAAGACTTGGAATCAGGCTCCTATACAGAAGGGATGCAATATCTTTCAAATCTGTCATAGATGGGAGGTGTCTCTGGGTTTTGATACCCTGAAGCGATTGTATAACGGAGGGGAGTTCGGATGAAATTGGTAAGGTATGGAGATTATGCCGTCCTACATGATCAAGGGTCGAGACAATGATCCTTTGTTTTTCTAAAAGCACATCATAATTAATCAGAATCCAGCGACGGTCTGGGGGCATGAGCGCTGATAATTTTTGAAGCATTTTATAATCCTGCGGAATCATCCCCCTTCCCGGATCGGGACATGCAGCAGCTATTACGTTCCTGTTTACTTCAACTGTATCTATAATTTCTCTGAACTCGGTTCGAAGAGCTTCGTGTCGGGCCTGATATTCTTGTTCTGGCATTACTTTCGATGTTAGCTGGGATAATTGTCGCCTAATCTCACTGGCTTTTTGCAAGAGGGCCGTCTCCTCTTTTAATAACTTCATCAGCTCGCTACATCGTTCAAAGCCAAGATTATTCGTCAAAAAAGGCTGTAACCGCGCAACTTTTCGTGGAGTAGACCAATCAATAATTTGGTCAATAACGGCGCGTTCACCATGCTTATGATATATATGTGCTCCCAAAGTGATGGCTTCAGTTAGCACTTCATTGATATGTGTCCAAGGAAGGGGAAGTTGATCTGCAGTGAAATCTGTGGGGATATCCAATTCTAAACCTAATCTAATGGCTTGTTTGATTGTTTGACTTGATGAGTTGAAATCAGCCGATTCGGCACGTAAACTAGCTTGTTTGAGTAAGGTGCGAAAATATTCCTCAGGGAATTCGCCTTCACTGAAAATCTCAGCGGCTTTTTCATAATACTCGAGTGCCTTTGCTGTATCTTCTTTTTCGAGTAATGGAGCTAGCTCATAGAGCAGTTTGGCTTCGATTATCGGATTTCTTGGTAGCTGCATCGCTTCAAGGGCACCAATTAGAGCCTCCTTTTGGAGATTTGGCTTTGCTAGCTGTTTGTATGCTTCTGCAAGTTGAAGATACGCTTCATTCTTATCGAAAGTTGGCTCATCTCCAAAGTCCTTAATGGCTTGGCTTAGATATTGGGCTGCTTCAGAAAACTGATTGGTCTTCATCAACACAATGCCTAAGTTAATGGCTGCCTCAGTTCTCAGTTCAGTGGGAAGCTGTTCATCATGAATGGCTTTTTCTAATACGGTTTGAATCTGTTCAGTAGGCTGGGAATCCAGTGACAGATGAGCTAAACTAACAGTCAGTGTAGAAACGAGAAGGAGTTTCTCTTGTTCTCGTGCCCTTTGAAGTCCAGTCTGTAAAAAGGCGCGTTCCTCATCAATCTTTGCGAGTTTTTTAATCGAGTTCAGGAGTAGTCTGTATCCGCGGATTTCGAGCCTTTCTTCAGAAAGATTAGAAAGAAGGTTGAGTGCTAGTTTGCTTTGTTCGATTGCTTCTTGAAACTGAGCTAACTCTAAGAATAGTTCTCCAACTTGAATGTAGATATTGGCCTCCTGTTCAGGACGGGAGTGTTCGTGATAGTAACGAATCACTTGTGTAAATTCTTGTTCGGCTTCCTTGCGTTTTCCTATCCGTAACAAAGCTTTTCCTTTCAACACATGGGTCTGCAATTCACGGGCCTTTTCTTTCAGCTTCGCGAATATGGTTATTGCACGATCAAAGAGCCGGAAGGCTCGAACATCCTGAACTAATCTACCTAAAATCTGAGCAACAACCAAGGCACTTTCAGCGTAAGCAAGGTAGTTCTTCTGTGTTTCAAAATACTTGAGTGCCGTTTCACCATGGGGTAATGCCTCCTCCGGTTCTCCACGTTGTAGAATGAGGCGTGCGCGATGATATTCACAAAGAGCAAGCCCCGTTTTATCAGAGGAAGTTGTGAAGACAGATTGGGCTTGTTGAATGGTAGCATATGCCTTGTCTATATACCCTTGAGCCAAATATGTGCTAGCCAGTCCAAAATAGGTATAGGCGCTTAGATGGGGCTTTCCTGCAGAATCCCATAGGCGAATCAGTTTGGTTAGAATTTCTTCTGCTTCATTATGCTCATCTAGCTGCTGTAAAATTCGGGCATAATTTGTTAGAGTATCTCCACGCAAATCAAGGTCATCGATTTTTTCCAAGAGCTGAACTGCTTGTTTATAATGAACTGCACTTTCCCGATAGTTTCCAACTCGAGCTAAGCTATTTGCAGCTTTATTCAAGAGCGTAATCTGCGATGAAATGTCCTCATCACTCGGAGGAATTTGGAGTGCCTGAATATAGGCGCGGTTAGCTTCGTCAAAATAATCTAACTCCTCCATTATTAAAGCCATAGTGGTTAAGGCGCTTCTAAGAGCTGGAGGGTCGTTAACTTCCCGAAGAATCCGTACGGCTTGGGTACAACTGACTAAAGCCTCCATCTTTTGTCCCAAGGCTAGGAGGGCTTTCCCGATTTCTGTGGTGACTATCCCACTTTCGCGTTTCTTTCCTTCTTTTTGGTATTGATTCAGAGCTGCCTTCCACGATTTCAGTGCATCTTGGAAAGCTCGATTCAAATACTGTTCTCGACCTATGTTGAAAAGCGCATTCGCGTCAGGTTCAACGGACACTGATCAACTTCCTCACAGACACTTAATTGTCTACCCACAAAAGCCTAGCCATCTAATAAACGAATCTTCGGTTTTATCCATCTAGGACTCTCCAACTTCAATGGGAACTGTCGATTTAGCCCATGATTTTCTGAAGCGTCAATTTCACTCGCTGTTTCTGACTTAGGCTGACAAACTAATAATAGTCCTTCGCTAAAATTCAGTTCGATAATTCATACGCTCGAGAATATAGGTCAGAATGACAGTAATTAATGCAATTAGGTGTTTAAGGTACAACCAGATGCTTCGTGGAAAAGCGACTAAGGGATGGTATCCTAAAAGCGCCATAGTTCTGCCAATTTTATACCCAGTTTCCTTTTGCTGCTCTCGTCCTGCTTTAGGTCGCTGCTGAATAATCTCTATTCCAGGAAGATCTCTTGTTGTCCATCCAAATTGACTAGCACGTAAATCACTACAAGTATACCAATCGTGTATTTCCTCAAGGTTTCCACCAATGTCCTCCAAGCGTTATCGGGAGTAAATTCATGCAGCACCGCGAGGGGGTTGGTTCTGTTTAGGCTCCCAGATTCCAATCCTCTTAAAGATTTTAATCAAAGGATCTAA
>JABXGX010000012.1 GCA_016550405.1 archaeon
AATTAGGGTGATAGCGATTGCCCCTAAAATCGTCAAGACCACGATAAGTGATGTAATCATAACTACCCGAGTGAGGACTTCATAACTGATTGATAACGGACGGCTTGAAGCCATGTTTTCGAGCGTCTCTGTGAAAATGACAAGAACAGCGATGAGGAAGATGAATATAGCAAATAGGGTTATCGCATCTGATATTGATCCAGCATAATAGAATACTGAGAGTATGTTCCACCCCATGGCATACTGAAAAGCAAATGCAGTATAACCTAAGATGAGAACGAGACTTGCAAGGACGAGGAGGAGGCGACTATTTCGTCCAATGACCTCCTGAGGGGGGTCTTGGTTGAAATAAAAAATCCAAGCAAAGATAGCAGTTAAGAATCCGATGAGAATTCGTAATCCTGTTCCGATAGCTGGAATTATTGGTGGGTGAAAGGTCAGATTCATCAAGTAAGTGGAGAGAATGCATACCGCAAACAATCCAGTGATGAGAACATAGCCTCCTATTTGTCGCCAGGATCGTCTCCGCTGTTCAATGGATACAAGGGCAAATCCAACAAGCATGACCACATTTGCTGCAGCAGCGGTGTAAGCTGTTGGGTTAGGATAAGTGAGTGGGATTCCCAAGAACAGATTCGTAATCAGAATCCAGTAATGAGCCAATGCCCCCAATAAACTAGTAATTGCAATAAAATAAGCGAGCCGTCGAGCAATGGGATTGTGAAACTGAAATAGAATAAGGCAAATTCCAAAAATTGTTAGAAATACTACAATATAAGCGCTATAAAGATACACAGAAGCAATTTGTGGAGCAAAATATCCGATTAGTATGGGGAAAAAGGAGAAGATAATGGCCAAGGTAAAGGCAATAGCCAAGAGTTTTTGCTTATAGCTTCGGAACCACTGGCTATATTGAATGCTTTTAAACCCCAAACCAAACTACCTTCTATACTGCTGAGAAGGAGTGACGGACCTCTAATTAAAAAAGCTTTTGAACAGTATGACATAATCCGAAATTGTACAGGAATTAAGTAGGTGTGGGTCTTTCTCGTCGTCGATATCGAAGAACGTAGTAAGATACACCAGCTACAACAGATATACTGATTATTGCAGCTGCAAAAATGACCATTGTGAGATTTGCAGCCACATAATATTCATAATAAAGACCATTGTTGTCATCAATAACGATATTATCAAAATTATCCTGGGCTTGAATATAGAATCGCACTTGACTGCCCGCTGGAACAGCATCAAGTGTAACCATGTATAGACCAAATGAAATATCGCTATCTACTAAATCCATTTCACGTGGACGCCAAAGAGAATAATCTGTACTATAAAATACTAATACACTATCGATCCCCGAGCCACGGCTATCTTGAGTCACTTCAGCATAAACCTGGACTGGATCAGTATTCAACGGTGAAATCGGGTTAACCCAAACATCTGTGATGATTGGAGGATAATATGTCACCGTCACAGAAACCATCGAATTATTTCGGTTTCCATTCTGATCTATCACACGAGTTTCAATGGTTATTGACCCAACCCCATATGGGATTAAATTGTAATAGAATTCCTTATTTCGAATGTGTTCAGATGCCCGATGCCAATCGTCTTGGTTTATACGGATTTCTACTGTTGGAACATAACGCCCGTCGGGATCACTTACGTTCACCCAAATCGTGGTTTGTTCACCTTGAACTAAAACCTCTCCATCTAAGGGACTGAAAATACTGCAATTAATACCTCTATCAATTGTAAAGGAAGTTGATGTCCTAGCTATCCAACCGGTTGCATCATAGGCTCTGGCATATATTGTGACAGGTCCATACATTCCTGTTGTATTCAAAAAATATTCACAGTGAGTTGAATTTAGACCTGCAGTAGCGTTAATCCAAGGTCCTCCACCTATGGAAATTTCAAGATATTCTACATCATTATCGGCATCATCGATTGAAAGAAAAATTG
>JABXGX010000089.1 GCA_016550405.1 archaeon
AAACACTACGAATCGCAAAAAACGCAAATCATCTTAGTGGATACTGCAGGACGTCACAAAGAGGAGAAAGGTCTCATAAAAGAGATGAAAGAGATTGCCAAGACTCTAAAGCCCACCGAAATTATTCTCGTGGTTGATGGAACTTTAGGGCAGCAAGCGTCCACTCAGGCTGAAGCCTTCAATGCTGCAACACCCATTGGGTCCATAATTGTAACAAAACTTGATGGTTCTGCTCGAGGAGGTGGAGCGCTCTCGGCTGTTGCTGCTACCGGGGCACCCATCAAATACATCGGAACCGGTGAAAAAGTCAACGATATCGAGAAATTTGAACCCAAGAAGTTCGTGGGGCAACTTTTGGGTATGGCGGATTTTGAATCACTCCTGAAACGAGTGCAAGATGCCGAAGCCATGCCAGACAAAGAGTTAGCAAAAGCACTTCTCTCAGGGAAGTTTACCCTCAAAGACATGATGGCCCAAATGGAGGCAATGGGAAATGTAGGATCAATTGGTAAAATCCTGAGTATGCTCGGTTTAGGTTACAAAGTCCCAGACGAAATGAAAGAGGTTGCGGCAGAAAACTTGGAGAAATGGAAGGTGATCATGAAATCGATGACCGATGAAGAGCTGGAAAACCCCAAGTTGATTAAAAGCTCTCGTACTGCTCGAATTGCTCGAGGTTCGGGAACCCAACCCAAAGATGTTAAGGATTTATTAAAGCAATACCAGCAATCACGGAAGTTTATCAAAAGCATCAGAAAACGGCGTGGGGGTCTCCGGATTCCAGGAATGGAGGGCATGATGGGTGGTCAAAAACTCCCTCGAGGCGGTCGCTAGTTGCCTCGCTTACATATTTTTCTTGACTCGCCTGCAACAAATGAACTGACAAAAACAGAACTGGACATCGGCATTGTTAGCCAACCATATGTCGATATTGCACATTGCATTCGTGCGGGATTCTGTGTGTCACATGCTCTCCGAGAATGGGTACGCATAACCATCGGATTTGACGGCAGCGAACCTTATTCTCTGACGCTAGATCCTACCACAATTCGCTACATGGGTACAGATGAACGATCCATTTTACATATCATTCTTCGTGCACAAGATGCCCAACGACAAAGAAAAGCCAAGATCCCATATGGTGTATCCATTTCTACAAACCCACTGGAAGAAACAATTACCTCGTTCCTGGAATCAGATACAATTCTATTACTTCCCAACCAAACTGAAACCTGGAAAGAAAGGCAAACAGGATTATCGAAGCTAGCCATGTATTGTCCCCTCATGGAAAATCGGGAGGTTGTAAATCTTCAGACAGATTCTTTCTTATCTTACTCCGATCAGATTCCTCGTGATATTGCCATCCTCGAGGTCGTTCATGCCCTAGATGATATGTGAATCGTGATGCAGAAAGACTGAAAAAGTGGCATCATTGTCGTTGCATTAATGACTTTAGGAAACATGGTAAAAAAGGCACAAAAGATTCTTCGTTATCACACTATTGATGATTGGTGTTTGGGTAGACAATTTGCCATGCATGGATATGGTCTCACAAACAAAGAACGCGGCATCGCTTTGAAAACCATCCTGTTAATGTCAGCCACTGAGACCTATCAACGGAATCCCAAACAAGGGATTACGCTTCTCCGTCGTCTAGCAGAACAAGGACAATTTCTCCCAGCGAGAGAATTCCTCAAGAAAGAAGGAGTCACAGACCTTCATCCAAGTCAACCATGTGATATATGTGGCGGGGTAATG
>JABXGX010000090.1 GCA_016550405.1 archaeon
GAGTTATTACCTCCCACGCAGAGTCTGAATATAGTAGTCTTCTAAAGCCACGCCGCCCCCAACTTCAGCACGCAGTTCTTGGACGGTACCTGAAGCAACCTTTACACCACCAGAGAGAATAGTGAATTCGTCACTCACTTCCTCTGCTACGCTTAGAATATGTGTCGAAAGTAAAATCGTAGAACCATTTTGGGCTAACTCGCGGATTACCTGTTTGAGGACATACCCTCCTTCAGGATCAAGCCCATAAAGTGGTTCATCCATTAGCAAAACTTTGGGATTACGAATCAACAATCCGGTGAGCAGGACTCGTTGTAGCATCCCCCGAGAGAGTTCGCCAAGGTATTTATTCAGGAAGCCACCGATTTCAAAGCGATTGACATATTCAAGTCGACGTTGTTGAAATTCTTCTCCCGGCACTTGGTAAAGACTGCCGATAAATGAGAGAAATTCATCAACTTTTAGCGTCTCATATGCTGCAGGAGTATCTGGTAGAAATCCAAGATAGGTTTTCGCTTGCCAAGATTCTCGAAGCATATCATAGCCCATTATGAAAATGCTTCCCCGATTTGGGCGGCTCAATCCGGCAATTAGTCGGAGTGTGGTTGTCTTTCCAGCGCCGTTAGGTCCAACAAGCGCATGAACGATTCCTTGTTTGATTTTGAGGTTTAATCGATTAACCGCCAAAACCCCGGGGGGAAAAATTTTGCTTAGATGAAAGGTTTCCAACGCAGGTGTTTCTTCATTTGATTGGTTAGTTGTAGTAGACATTCATTGTACCCCACAGTAGCAGCCCAGTCATGTGTTAGTTCGATCCTATGGGATTCCCCATTGAGGAGGAAGCGGTACGAATACTAACACAATAATGATGATGAGTGTAGCGCCTATGATGAGAGCAGCTCGTACAACAGGTGTGATGCTTTGATACCCTGTTTTCAGTGCCAGCGAGAATAACGCAGCAGCTATGAGAAACCCACCAAGTCCTCGGAATACAACATATATTGGGGCTAATATAGGGGTAAGACTTGGTGAAGTGAATTGGAAATAGGTGATAAGAGCTAGGAAGAAAGTGGAGAGAGTGATAAAAAACAAACCCACGATGAGAAATCGATGCTCAGAAAAGGATTTGAGTTCCCCAAATTCTTGGAGGGCATATTGTTTTTCAATAAGGGTAATTAGCTCTGCTCGACTCATCACCTCGTTCACCGTGATCCCAAGTTTCTCAGCCTCTTTTTCCAGTCCCTTGCGGTCTAATGTCAATAACTTATCACGTAAATCTGTCACGATCCAACCTCCATACGTAATCATCAGGATTTACTGCATGTAATTAGTCTGGGAAGTATAGCATTTTGCGTTCGACTAGCTTCTTATACATTTTTATCTTGGCAATATCCGCCGATAGATTTGAAAAGGACGAACTGGTTTAGGGCGTAGGCTGGGATTCAATTTGGGGTGGTGTGTTCTTGAATAAGATGTAGAGACTGTAAAAGAAGAGTACGACGAAAATCCCTGAGGAAATGAAAAAGAATGTGGTTTTGAATAAATCTGATCCAAGAATAGGCACCCATTCCGGCCAGAATGGTGCTGTCCAACCAAAGGCAAAGACTATTGACGCGATTGTAAGTAAAATTGTGGCGAGAATCCACCGACCTCGATTGGACAATTTTAGCACCATATTATGACCACGTGGATTGTTATTTCCCTAGGGAAATGGGATTTTACAGTTTTTTGTCTTAACTGTTTCCCTTTGTTAGGAGTTTACCGTCGTTGGTTCGAGAGTGAGTTCTCTTTGACGTCGTTCATGGTAGCGAATAATGAACTTGAAGACTTCCACAACTACAAATACTGTGAGGGAGAGAAGAAGGATGAGGAGCCAATCTTGTAGAAGAAGAGGCTGGGTGCGAAAAACGATTTGGAGAGGCGGAAAGTAGATTATGATTAATTGAAGTATAATCGAAACAGCGATTGCGATAATTAGATACCGGTTTTTGAAAAAGCCCACTTGAAAGAGTGAAAGGTGTCCTGAACGTGAATTCAGGGCATGAACCATCTGGGTCATAACTAGAACTGTCAGGGCAAGCGTGCCTGCGCGCAGAACTGCTTGGTCAGGTGATAAGTTAAATGGATAACTGGTGAGATTCACCATTGTGACATAAAATATCCAAAGAGTTACGAAGGCAATAGTCACGCCTACTACCCATATTAGGATCCAGACCTGCCTAGTTATGACACCTTCTTGGGGATCCCGGGGGCACCGTTGCATCACGTCAGGTTCCATGGGATCCATTCCCAAAGCAAGGGCAGGTAGTCCATCCGTTACGAGATTAATGAACAGGATTTGAATCGCTAAGAGGGGGAGAGGCCAGCGGAAAATGATTGACAGAGTAATGCTGGCTAAGAAGATGACTAGGATTTCGCCTGCATTGCATGATAAGAGGTAGGAGATGAATTTACGAGTATTGTCTCCGATGCCACGTCCTTCCTCAATGGCATTCACTATTGAAGAGTAGTTATCATCAGTTAGGATCATATCCGAGGCTTCTTTAGCCACATCCGTTCCAGTAACGCCCATAGCAATACCAATGTCTGCATATTTGAGGGCAGGGGCATCATTGACCCCATCACCTGTCATGGCTGTAATGTGACCACGTGTTTTCAAAGCTTGAACAATACGAAGTTTATGTTCAGGTGAGACACGGGCGTAGACACGGACCTGGGGAGCAGCATCAGCGAGATCGTCATCAGAAAGGGCATCAAGAGCACTACCAGTTAAAACTGCATCATCCTGTTCGAACATTCCTAGTTCGTTTGCAATAGCAACTGCTGTATACTGGTTGTCGCCAGTAATCATGACAGATTTGATTCCAGCCCCACGTGCTGTTTTGATAGCATCGTATACTTCAGGACGTGGGGGATCCATCATACCGACTAGCCCCACGAAGATAAGATCAAATTCGACGCCTTCTGGCGAGATGTCACAGAGATCTTCGGGACAAACCCGATATGCCATTCCAATAACACGGAAAGCTTTGTTAGCCATTTTATCATTGTTGCTAAGAATCTCTGCCCGTAGTTCCTTTGTTAAGGCTTGAATCCCGTTGGCTGTAAAAATATGAGTACTTTGTTCCAATACAACTTCAGGAGCGCCTTTGATATAAGCGATGGTTTCCTGTTCTGGGGTGTCATGGAGAGTGGACATACGTTTGCGGTCAGGATCAAAAGGTAACTCGGCGATACGAGGATATTTATTCAATATCCTCTCGTTTAATCCTGCTTTCTGAGCTGCAACGACCAAAGCTCCCTCTGTGGGATCGCCTACCACATGCCACCTACCTTCTTCTTCTCGGATCACAGCATTGCTACAAAGAGTACCGATACGTAGAAGCAAGGCTAGTTGATCATTTTGCAACGGATCAATCGTTTGATCTTCTGTTGAAAATGTTCCATGGGGAGAATATCCTGCTCCTGTGACATTAACTGAGTATCCAGGTACATAGAGCTCGCGTACTGTCATTTCATCTTTGGTTAGGGTACCGGTTTTATCAGAGCAAATAATGTCCGCGGAACCTAAGGTTTCAACAGCAGGGAGCCGGCGGATGATGGCGTTTCGTTTCACCATCCGTTGGACGCCTAAAGCTAAAGTTATCGTTACCACAGCAGGTAGACCTTCTGGGATTGCTGCAACAGCGAGTGCGACTGCAATTACGAAGAGGTCAAGGAAAGTTGTAGGATTTAGCATGGTCATGACCCATGCAACAACGACCTGAACAGTCAATACAATCATGCAGATTACCAGAATGGCAATTCCAAGTTGTCGACCTAGTTGCCGCATCCGTTTCTGTTGAGGGGTCTCCTTCTCTCCCGCCTCCGAGATGAAGCCTGCAATCCGTCCGATTTCGGTATTCATTCCCGTTTCGGTTACTACTGCAAGTCCCCGACCTGAGGTGATTGCAGTACCGGCATGAACCATATTGAATTGATCCCCCAAGGGGATATTGCGATCAAGAATCTTGTCCGCTTCTTTCTTGACGGGCATTGATTCCCCTGTGAGTGATGCCTCGTCAGTATAGATGTTGTGCGACTCAATCAGCCGGGCATCAGCGGGAAGACGGTCGCCCATTTCCAATCGTAGAATTTCACCAGGCACTACTTCGGTTGCAGGGATGTCCATCGGTTCTCCATCTCGAAGCACATGGGCTTGTGGTGCAGCCATTTTTTGGAGGGCTTCAATGGATTTCTCAGCCCGATATTCCTGAGTAAAGCCAAGGATTGCATTGATAATGACAATAATCATGATAACGATGGCATCTATGGGCGGTTCAGGATGTCCTGTTACTATGCTAGAATAAAGATTAACAATCAAGGAAATTATAGCCGCAAAAATGAGAATGATTACCAATGCTTCTTTGAATTGTGAAAGGAACATGGAAAGGGGACTTGGTCCTTTGACCTCTTCCAGAGCATTGGGCCCATATTCAGCTAATCGAAGTTGGGCCTCTTCTTGACCGAGCCCATCTTTAGTAACTTTCAGCTGCTCCATGACTTGGGCTGCGTCTTGAGTGTGGGGAGGAAGGGGTTCAGTCGTCAAGGACACGTCCAGCGATTATTATAGGAAATTCGAATGCGAGCGTTAATATTGAGGCATTCAACGCATCTCATTTATTTAACATTGTGTATTGAAAGCCGAGTTCTCGAAAAGGAGTTACGTGCTAGGCTTCTCAGAAGTCTTTTCCTTTGGAAAGAGTGACTTGGCGATTTCGTTTCGATATTTCACTTCAACTTGAGAGAGCAAGGTGTCAACCCGATAATCCACTGTGATATTGCCTTCTTTGTTCTGAACCATAACCCCGCCAATCATCTCATGTGCCTTTTTACCAACAATAACTTTGGTACTCTGATTAGTTGCTTTTGAAATTGCTGTTCCAAGACCTGTAATCTTTGAAATTACATCTTGGTCTTCCTTTCGAGCAAGAACAATAAGACCCCCACCACCAATCTGAATTCCTGCATTAGTGATGAGATTTTTTAGGAATGCTTTATATCGAGCGGTACTCCGTTCCTTCCCAAATTGCTTTTGGGCTTCTTGGAACGCTGCATCAATAATCTTGGCTTTTGCACTCATTATCCGCATATGAGCCTCATTTCGAGCTTTTCCGATAATCCGATCACCTGATCTTTCAGCCATTTGCTTTTGGCGGGCTGTCCATCCAGCGAGATTGGATTTGGCGTTTTCTTGAGCGGTTTCGATTAGTTCTCGTGCTATGACTTCAGCTTCGCGTACTATGCGTTTGGCATCAGCTTTTGCCGCGTTGATAATCATCTGCTCGATTTGATCTGTGGATGAGACGTTACTCACTTGTCTGCACCCCCAAACGTGTAAACGGAAGAAACGATGAAATCAACGGTTTTCTTCATGTTCTTCTTTCCTAGTTCTTCGATAGAGGATGCCTCTTGCTCAGCATTAGAAAGAATAGTCTTGGATTGCGTTTGGGCTTTTTTCTCCACACCCTTCTGCTGAACGGCAATTTGTTCAGCCAGTTCATTTCGAACTTTTTGTTCGGTTTCACGGGCCTGGCGTTCAGCTTCACGCTTAATTTGCTCTGCTTTTGCTTGGGCGTCCTCAATAATCTTCGCGGCTTTCGCCTCAGCATTATGGATACCAGATAAGACCTCGCTCATCGTTTACACCAAAAGAATTTCACAATACCTTAGTCGTTAATCGCCTTTCAACAAAGACCTATCCTAATAAGCGTTATCATCCGCTAAATTTCTGGAATTGGATAATCTTCCGAAACCTTAAGAGTTAGATGATAATTATCGCCTTTCAACAAATCTCAAATGCCATCTGGTGAGTCAAATGAGTGATGAACCCCCCAGCACGATGGGAAAAGCATTTCGATACACAACTATTGGATGTGAGATTCTAGTTTTCGCGTTAGTCGGATGGATTGTAGGACCTTACATTTTTGGTCATAACGGTGACATTATTGGAGCGTTGATTGGAGCGCTAATTGGGATACTGATGATGTTTTTGACGCTCTTCTATCTTGCAGGCCTATTTGGAAGACGAAAAGAATCGAAGGAATAAGGCGAAAATTTATCATAAGGTTACATGAGAGATGATAAGCAATGTCAGTGGCTCGATATAGTTTCATCAATGCCAAGATTCGGTCAATGAAGGCAGATATCCTTTCCCCAGATCAGTGGGATGCACTCATTGGTGCCCGAGATATGTTTAGTGCTCTAAGGATTCTTGATTCTACCAGTTATGCTCAACTAGTTCAAGATATGGGTGAATCAACTGCACCGATCGAAGTTGAGCGTGTTTTACAATCAGATTTCAACAAGGTACTAATTGAAATCAAAAATGATATTCCCACTGCCAATCAGACACTAATGACATGGATTACCAGAAAATTCCAAAAAGAAGTAGTAAAGAGTATTCTTCGACTATATACTTCAAGATCAAGCCAGGCCACTGCAGAAAGATTGCTTATACCTTTAGAGCCATTTACCGCAGGTCAGCTCATGGCACTCCTTGAGGCAAAAGATCTACATTCGATGGTTTCCGACATTTCTGAACCATTCTTTCAACTCGAAATACAAAATTTACTCCCCCAATATGAAGAGACTGGAAACCTGTTTCTTATTGAACACAGCCTTGATACTACTGTGATTCAAAACCTGTTTAGAGAGATACAAAAACTTGAGGAACAGGATCGGGAAATCACTGCAAGACTAGTAGGTACGGAAATCGATTTAATGAACCTGATGATTACCCTCCGTTCACATTTTCTCGGTTTTTCTTCAACAGAAACTGAAGAACTTCTCATCAAGACACCTTACCGTTTGTCATTGGATTTATGCCAAAGAGCCCTTTTAGCTAGGAACTTCGAAGAACGAGTTCGAATACTCCAATCTAGTTATTACAAAGAGCTCATTTCAAGAAGCTGGGAAGCATATGAGCTACAACAGAGTCTAGGGGTATTTGAACACAATGCTCACATACAAATCCGAACGGATAGTGAACAAGCCCTAATCGGATATCCCTTCCATTTTGGTATAGTATTAGGTTTTCTAAACCTAAAATGGTATGAGACACTTAACCTCAAAGCAGTCATGAATGGAAAAGCCGATCAACTCGACCCTAATATAATACGAAGAGCCCTGATCCTATAACCTGCCAATGTGAGTTGATGCGATTTCGGTAATGACAAATCAGTCAATATCGTGGTTGAACAAATATGAGCAAAAAAGAAATCCTTTTTGATGAAAATCTAAGCACATCTCGAAAAACGCTTGCAGGTCAACTTTATCAAATGCTCCTATCGAACAACTGGGTGTGTCATTCGGTTCATGATTATCCGGATCTAGTTGGTCACGTTGACGAGGAAATCATCGCATATGCAAAAAAGCAGGATTGGTCCCTACTTACCCTTGATAAACGAATGGCCTATCTGTCTGTCAAAGAAGGAGTACGAACCTACTTAATTCTTCACGAGAAACGAAGTGATGAGGAAGAAGAAATCGAAGAATATACGGTCGTTCACCTCGAACCCTTTGCTACTGTTGAAGCTAGGAAAAGTTATGATGCCCAACTCACCGGAGCAAGCAAATGAGAAATGTACTTGTCAGATTAGTCGCAGTTCATGAACTTTTCCGATGAACTTATCATAATCGCCTTTACTCACTGAATAAATCTGATACTTTGAATTTCCAGATTCATCATCGTAAGTCAAGTACATTAGGGTGGGCCCACCACTCCACCTTTCATAACTTTGACCAACAAGTCGATTAGACGGAAAGGCATGCAGTCGCTTCTTTTCTTTCTTGAACGTACCCTTTACTTCAAGAAAGACAAACTCTTTTTCTGTAAGAACCAATTCACCTTTCGTTTTCTCTAGTGTGTTAAATCCGGTTTCATCACGAATTTCATGCGTTGCTTTTATAGAGATAATTACTTCTGCACCATCGAAAAGATCAGCCTCAGTCAATACAGGCCACCTCAATAACAACAAAGCTAAGAAAGATAAAAAGCGTTGGGAAGACTTCAAGCACATCTTCTCAACTAGTATTACTCCATGGTTCCAGCATTTCGTCTGGGATTCAAAGGCACTAAAGCAACAGGAATGAGGAGCCTTAATCCGATGGCTGCGAAAGGGAATCCTGGGATGCCAGGTGGAGTAGGTGTACCTGTGCCCTTCGTGTATGTCGTTGTACCAGCTGAATCATCGATTTCGATATTATCAATCGAATAGTCTGCATAACCCAACCAGCTTTCCTCTAACGACCAAACAGCTCTTGAAAATCTGAGAATCAAGCGGGGATAGTTTGAATTCATTCTAATGAATCAGTGCATCGCCAATTTCACTGAAAACTTGACGATAGATTGATTCTGCTTTTTGTTGAGAGTCAATCCCCCGAATCAAGATGTTGCCCTCACCAACAATACTGACTTCAATTCCTTTCGCAAACTGTATTTGTAAGCCTAATGATGTGTGAGCCAGAATAGTATACTTTTGTCGTAGCAGGGCAGTTGCTTTTTCGATATTAATCGGAATAGCGGCCTGTGCATGTACCAAGAACGTCTCCTCCGTACACAATTCCGTTATTTCAAGCCCAGCTTGAATCTCAGGTTCCGCTAGTTTAGCAGCGGGACCGCAGACTGGACAATTCTCATGGGATTGCAAAGGAATCTGGTCAAGTCGAAAACGTGTGATATCAAACATAAGAAGTTCATTCGCTAATAATGGGGGTTGGTGCAGAATTAGATGCAACACCTCTTGTACCTGCAGATTTGCGATTACACCCAACACCGTTGGATAGATCCCAACCGTCGCACAAGTTGGCTGATCTTCCTCTAAGCCGCCAAAAACACATTCCAGACAGGCGGTTTTCTTAGGAATTACAGTGGTAAGATTACCCACACCTGCTAATGCCCCGGCAAACACATACGGGATTCCTTGCTGCACGCAAGCACGATTCAAGGCATACCGTGGCTTGAAACTATCTAATCCATCCACCACCACATCCATCCCCTTTACTACACGATTCGCTGTAGCTTCCGTCACCGAAAGAGCCCAGGGTTCAACCGAAACATCTGCGTTAATCTGTCTCAGGCGATTCATCGCCACCTCCACCTTTGGTTTCCCCACATCCTTAACCGTATACAGTAATTGTCGCTGCAGATTCGACAACTCAACAATATCCCGGTCCACAATCCGAAGCGTGCCAATCCCAAGCGAAGCCAATTGTCGAGCCGACACACTCCCCAATCCACCAATCCCAACAACCGCAACTTTTGCTTCACGAATTCGCGCTAGACCCTCTTCACCAATTCCATCCAGCACGCGGAATCGGCTATATCGATCTTCCATCCTTTATTGCACCACCATTTCAGAGTACTAACTAGTTCTAACAATTCTTGACCTTTTCTCTAATCCTATAGAATGTACCTAAAATCTGTATGATGAGCCTGAACGCCACTAGCAGCGTGAAAATAGGAAGAGGACAACCAAGTTACCTCTCAATCACATATTCTCAGATCCGCATAATCAACATAAATGACACAAGCAATGCATAAATTGCGAGTGCCTCCGCCAGCACCACAGGCACCATTGACTTACTAAAGATACCTGGCTTCTTGGCAATTGCACCAATCAACCCTGCACCAGCCCAACCAATGGCAATCCCTGCCATCAACGCCCCCAATCCCACTGTGGCGGCAGCTGCTACTCCCACAAACGCCCCGATGTCCGTAATTGCATCTAACCGCATCACCAACATAAACGCCGTCAACAAGCCATAAATCCCAAGCGCCTCTGCCAAGACCACGGCAACCAAACCTTTACTGAAAGACTCCGGCGAAGACCGGATTCCTGTACATAACGCTTCACCGGAATACCCAATCCCTAGACCGCCACCAACTCCCGCGATTCCAATCGCTAAGCCTGCACCAATAGCTAGCCATCCTTGGGCTGCAAACGCTGCTGATTCAATTCGCATCACGACCATGAAGCCGACCAATAACCCGTAAATACCCAAAGCTTCAGCAAGGACAACGGCAACGAGCCCTTTACTGAAGGCACTTGGCTCCACGGATATTGTTCGAGCCAATGCGGCGCCGGCATGGGCAATACCAAAACCTGCTCCAAAACAGGCAAAGCCTACTGCTAGAGCAGTACCTAACGCCATTAAGCCTTGGGTGAGAAGAGTCACACTTTCAACCCGCATTATCAGCATGAAGCTCATTAACAAGCCATAAATCCCAAGCGCCTCCGCCAATACAACACTTACCAAGCCCTTGGAAAATACCTCAGGAGCTGTTACTAGGCTCACGCAGAGTGCGGCACCAGCCAAGGCAATGCCGATTCCGCCTCCGATGGCAGCTAGCCCTATTGCGGCTCCCGCCCCGATTCCGACTAATCCCTGTCCGATAGCGGTTACAGATTCCATTCTCATAAGTAGCATAAAACTTGATAAGAGTCCATATATTCCCAAAGCTTCTGCTAATACAACAGCAACTAAGCCTTTACTGAAGATCTCTGGACGATGAACTAAACCTTCTGACAAAGACGAACCACTTTTCGCGATGCCTATACCCGCCCCAATAGCGGCTAAGCCGATGCTCAAAGCTGCACCAGCGGCGAGAAATCCTGGTGTGATATCGGAGACTGTGCCAATACGCATCAAGAGCATAAAACTAGCCAATAACCCGTAAATCCCGAGGGCTTCGGCTAACACCACGCTGACAAGACCCTTACTGAAGACCTCAGGACGAGCAGCAAGGCTTCGTGATAAAGCGGCCCCCGCTAGGGCGATGCCGAATCCAGCCCCAATCGCTGCAAGCCCAATGGCTAAACCAGCAGAAATAGCGACTACACTTTGACCGATCTGGGTCACACTGTCGATTCGCATGAGCAACATGAAGCTGGTGAGCAGTCCATAGATACCCAAAGCCTCTGCCAATACGACACTCACTAAGCCTTTGCTAAATGATTCGGGGGCGTAGACAATGGTTCGTGACATGCTAGCCCCTGCACGCGCAATGCCAAGACCGGCACCAAAAGCAGCGAGACCAATTGCTATTCCAGCCCCAATACCAACGAGGCCCTGTGCGACTCCCGTGGGGTCCACAGCAATCGTGTCAATCCGCATTAATAACATAAAGCCAGCAAGTAACCCATAGATTGCCAAGGCTTCAGCAAGAACCACCCCTATGAGTCCCTTGCTGAAGATTTCGGGACGTTCCGCAAGACTTTCAGAGAGAGCGCTTCCAGCAGAAGCAATACCAATCCCAGCGCCGATGCCGGCTATACCCACAGCAATAGCTGCAGCCATTCCCATGAAGCCTTGACCTATATCCGTTATCCCCTCTATTCGCATCAATAACATGAAACTAGCTAACAAGCCATAAATCCCAAGCGCTTCGGCTAACACCACACTAACCAGACCCTTACTGAAAGCGCTAGGAGCAACAACAAGAGTCCGGTTGATTGCTGAACCTGCTTTCGCTATACCAAACCCTGCCCCAATAGCGGCCAGCCCAATGGCTAATGCTGCTGCTAATCCCACCGTGCCTTGACCGATGAAGCTTACCGATTCGATCCGCATCAACAACATGAAGCTCGCCAAAAGCCCGTAGATCCCCAACGCCTCCGCCAACACCACGCTGACAAGACCCTTACTGAAGACCTCAGGACGATCAACAAGACTTCTTGACAAGGACGCCCCTGCAGAGGCAATGCCAACTCCAGCACCGAACGCCGCTAATCCCACGCCTAACGCAGCAGCCACAGCTATCAACCCTTGGGCATCGACGGCAACGGATTCGATCCGCATCAACAACATGAAGCTCGCCAAAAGCCCGTAGATCCCCAACGCCTCCGC